>JASHVU010000803.1 GCA_030044455.1 Acidobacteriaceae bacterium
AAACCGCATCGGCGTTGCGCAGATCAATTTCGTTAAGCACTCGCTCATCGATATTGGGGCGTGTTTCGAGAAGATGGCGGCGATAGACGCCGGGCAGAAGGCCGCACTCGACTGGCGGCGTGAACAACCGGCTGCCCTTCTGGATAAACACGTTGCTGATAGAGCCTTCGGTGAGTTCGCCGCGCAGGTTGAAGAAAAGCAGATCGTCGAGTCTTTCGCGCTGTGCCTGCTCGAAAGCCCGCGCATACAAATTTCGCGCGGTGGTTTTGTGGAAGAGCATGGGGTCTTCGGGGTCGGTGCGGTCTGCGGCAATGCGGACGCGGCCAACGTGATTGGGATCGGCCGGAGCGAGCGGTTGATGCGCGAGTTTTAGCAGACCGTCGCGATCGAGAAGGAGTCGCACGCGTTGAGGTGAACCGGTGGCGAATTGCTGAGCATAGTCCTCGATGGCTTTGCGAACCTGGTCGCGATTGGCAGCGAAGTCGAAGTAATTGGCTGAGTCCATGAGGCGGTCGAGGTGCAGCTCGAGCAGCGGGTAGCCGTTCTCCCAAAGCATTGTTTCAATCAATGAGAATTCCTGACCCTCGCTGCGGGTTAAGAACTCGGCCTTCAACAGGCACTCGCGGTATTCTTCGGCCGCGACGGAGTCGATGACGACGCCACTGCCGGTTCCCATCGTTCCCGAACGGCCGTGGAGCTCGAGTGTGCGGATGGCCACGTTGAAGACGGTGCGGCGGGGTGAGAAGAAGCCGATCGCGCCGGTGTAGACGCCGCGGGGCCCGTCTTCGAGCTCGGCGATGAGCTGCATGGCGCGCACCTTGGGAGCGCCGGTTACCGAGCCGCAGGGAAAGAGAGCGCGGAAGATCGCCTCGCAGTCTGCGTCGTTGCGCAGTTCCGCCGTTACGGTTGAAGTCATCTGCCAGAGTGTGGGGTAGCGCTCGACATTGAAGAGCTTTTCGGCGCGCACCGAGCCGAACATGGCTACGCGGCCCAGGTCGTTGCGCACCAGATCGACAATCATCACATTTTCGCTGCGGTTCTTGGGGTCGGCCTGGAGCCACGCGGCGAGCTCGCGATCTTCGCGGGTGGTGCGGCCGCGGCGTGCCGTGCCTTTCATGGGCCGCGTGGTAATCCGGCGGCCCTGGCCGTTGCTGGAATCAATGTCAAAGAACAGCTCCGGCGAGAAACTCAGGATTTTGTGGTTCGGTTCGGCATGAACAAATGCGCCATAGCGCGCCGGCTGGCGCGAGCGCAAACGCGCATAAAGTTCTGCGGCGCCGGCCTCGATTCGCAATCGCCATGGGGCGGTGAAGTTCAACTGGTAGACGTCGCCGGCGCGGATCCACTCGTGAATCGCGGCGATGCGCTGCGCGTATTCGGTTTCGCTGATGGCGAATTCGGCGGCGACGTGGACGATGCCGTCTGAGGTCCCGTCGGCTGAGTTCGCGTCCAGCTGGTTGCGGAGTGCTTGAAGTTTCGATTGGATCTCTTGAGGCGGCTGGTCGATGAAGTATCCGGCCTGGCTATTGATCCGGTAGCCGCGCTCATAGATTCCGAACCATGCATGGGTGGAGCCGAGGGCGCGCATTTGTCTTTCGCTCATTCGCGCAGACACAGCTGGCTCAAACCATGCGCCGCACTCGTAATTGAAGAATCCCGCCGCACACAGTCCGGCGTGCAATGTGTCTTCGATGGCCGCAAACAGGGCCGGCAGTTCATCAGGACTGCGGGCTTCGCAAACACGGAGTGGAGCCGTGAACAGCTGCGTCCATGGCTCCTCGTTCGACAAGTATTCGTCGGGTTTGGCGCCTTCAAGCAGCACCGTGGCGGGTGTCTCATCCACCAGCGCGTAGATCTCCGCGGGGAATGCGGAAAGGCGGTTCATCGAGCGTTCGACTATTGCACCGTTAGCACCACGGTGGTTGTGCTCGAAATTGCGGTAACTCCGTTGCTGGATTGCGCGGTAATGGTGATGTTGTAGGTACCCGCCGGAGTGGCCGGAGTTGCGCCCGGACCGTGATTGTAATAGCGATAGAGCGGATTGCAGCCGGTCATGCCGAGAGACATCACAATGCCAACGAGTGCAACCAGCGCCAGGCGATTGAGAAATGCGCGGCGGCGCGCGCCGAAAGCGAGACCCCCAAGGCCGAGTGCTCCGGGCAGCAGCATTGCCCATGTAATGGGACGCAAGTTGGAGCCGGGAGGCGCATTCATCGCGGTGCCGTTCGACTTGCTGGCCGCCTCGGTTTGAAGCAGCATGGAGCTGGTTGGCGGGCAGCTGGCCGGCGCCGACCCGGCTGGGCAGCTCGCAGGGGTGGTAGCAAGAATTTCCACGCTTTCAGGCGTGAAGGTGCACGATGACTCGTTGGGAAGACCCGAGCACGAGAGGGTGACAAACATCGGCGAGGCGAGCGAGGAGTTGTTCTCGGGGGTCACTGTGATCAGCGAGGTTCCGGTCTGGCCGGGGGTGAGTGTAATAGGAAAGGTGGTGGGCGAAACCGGCGCAATGGTCACGTCGAAGCCGGGCACATCGCTGCTGGTTCCCGAGGCTTCGGCAACTGGCGATGTTGATCCCCGATGCGTGGCGTCGCCAAGATAGACGGCGCGGAGCTGATGATCGCCGCCCGGGAGAGTGATGGTGCTGCGGGCCTGTCCCGAAGCGTCGAGTGCGGCTTCAGCCCGGGTCAAGGTTCCGTCTTCAATGGCCACAACTCCGCTTGCGGGTAGGCCGTCGGCGCCGGTCACGTCTACCTCGACTGCGGCCTGGGTGCGGCCATTCTGGTCGCTGGTGGTTACGTTCAGCGTGGCAAAAGTGCCAATCGTCTGCGACGCGGCGGTTGCCGGCAGCGCGGCCAGCGCAAGGCCCAGCCAAGCGACTCCTTGAAGCCGCAGAATGCGGCTGCTTGTTTTTCTCACGTGCTCCTGCTCCAAAACCAGCTGTCTTTCGCCCATCTGGCGTGGCATTGAGTGAAGTTTCATTGTATCTGGCCAGCCCTTGAAGCGGCCACCCACTCGGATGCAGCGGGCGGGGCGCTCTGGAGCGGATTCGAGCTGGGATCGCATATTTTGCGGTTATTACGGTGGTTCCAGAATAGGTGTACCCTATCCAGCTTCCGTGAAAGGGCGCTCCTCGTGGGGGTCGGACCGACCCGGCTGTATCGCTTCTGGCGTATAGCAATCCTGGAACCGCTATAGATTGACGGTTCAGCAGCCATTCCGTAAGTCGCACGGGGGTTCGCGTCACAGCCAGTGTTTCCCGCACCGCTGCAGGCTTAAAAATGCTATGCTTTTGGCCATCGAACCTTGTTTATTCCTGCGGCCGCCTGACCCAGCCGGCGAATGTGACATATGAAGACTTGCCCGGTCTGCGACACTCCGTATCCCGACCAGCACGTCACCTGTCCTACCGACGGGGCCATGCTGATTGCCTCGCGCGAGCTTGAGCCAGGCCATATTGTGCGCAACAAATACCGGATTGTCCGCAAGATTGGCGAGGGCGGAATGGGAGTGGTGTACCTGGCGGAGCACATTCTGCTCGGCGGCCAGATTGCGCTGAAATTCCTGGGCGCGGATCTCAGTAGCAACCCCCAGTTCATCAAGCGTTTCAGGCAGGAGGCGCGGGTGGCTTACCAGCTGCGCCATCCCAACATTGTGGAGGTTTCAGATCTCGACCAGGACGAGGAGGGCAACCTCTTCATTGCCATGGAGTTCGTGGCCGGGCCCAGTTTGCGGACGGTCATCCATCAGGCTGAAGGACCTCTATCGGTAGTACGTACGCTCAGCATTGTGCGCGGCATTGCCTCCGGCCTGGGTGCGGCCCACGCGCGCGGCGCAATTCACCGCGACGTTAAGCCTGAGAACGTCCTGATCGGGACCGACCCCAACGGTACCGAACATGCCAAGGTTCTGGATTTCGGCATCGTGGGAATGACCGAGGGTGTGACCAGCGCCAGTGGCCCGGCGAGCCGCACTCACGGCTTGTTGCTGACTCCCGAGTACGCTGCCCCCGAGCAGTGGCGCGGCATGCCGGCCGCCGAGCTGGATGGACGCACCGACCTCTATGCCCTTGGCGGCATCATGTACGAGATGCTGACCGGGCGCACGCCGTTCAAGGCCCGGAACCTTGAAGGCTGGATGTTTCAGCATCTGCAGGCCACGCCCGATCCTCTCGACCAGTTAAGGCCGGATCTGGATCGCGATTACTACGGCCTGGGCGCGCTGGTGATGAAACTGCTCGCGCGCGAACGCGACGATCGCCCCAGCAGCGTGATCGCATTTCTTGCCTCCCTTGACAATGTGGGCCGCCGGCCCACGGTGATTGAGCCGCCCAAACCAATTCCCCGGCCTTTGCCCCCGGATCCCAAACTCGAACCTGAACCCACACCTAAGCCGGAGCCAAAACCGGAGCCCGTGCCGAAACCGCAACCTCATACGGCGCGCAAGTTCCTGATTTTTGTCGGCGGGCTGGCGGCTGTGATCGTTCTTACTGTAGTGCTGGTGCAGCAGAGCCGGCCCCTGACCGACGCACCCAACTTTTCGCCATCCGGCGGCGATTATCCGATCAGCGAGCCTGTAAGCATCACTGACTCCACGCCCAACGCGGTCATCCACTTCACTGCCGACGGCAGCGCGCCGACTGAGTCCTCTCAGGTTTACACCGGGCCCTTCCCTTCGCTCGTAAGCGGGACCAGAGTTCGCGCCATGGCCATTGCCGAAGGGCACAAGCCCAGCAACGAGGTTTCAAACACTTACACTTGGGACAGTAACGTCCAGCTTCCCGACAGCGTCAAGAACTCCCCTGTGTACGACCAGGCTGAGTACCTCTACAAGAACAAGCAGTACGTTCCCGCCCGTTCACTGTTTACCTCCTCCTGCGATAGTGGCGACATGCGCGCCTGCAACTACCTTGGTTACATTTATGCCCAGGGACTGACCGGCGCGCGCGACAGGGACCAGGCTCACACGATCTGGCAAAAGGCATGCGACGGCGGAAATTTTTCAAGCTGCGCCAGCCTGGGAACGCTGTATCAGGAAGACAATGACACGACCAATGCGCGCAAATATTTCCAGAAGGCGTGCGACGGCGGCCTGAGCCAGGGCTGCTCTCTGCTACAAGATTTGCAATGAATATGCGCCAATACTTTTTAGCCCAATCCAAGCGGCACTGCCCGTCGCAGGCGACTCGCCTGCGACCCTCCCTGCGGCCTGGCCGTTCTGCACTCCATGCCGGCCGCTTTTTAACCTGCGCGTTTGCGTTTTTAGTTGTTGGCACTTTGGCCGCGCAAGGC
>JASHVU010000086.1 GCA_030044455.1 Acidobacteriaceae bacterium
CGCGGCTGGCCGTTGACCACCGCGAGAAAGATCATGGAGAAGCTCTCCTGCATCTGCGTGTGCTTGTAGAGCTGGTTGAGCACAATCTCAGGCTGCGCGCCGCGTTTGAGCTCGATGACGATGCGCATGCCGTCGCGGTCGCTCTCGTCGCGCACGTCGCCAATGTCGTCGATGACTTTCTCGTTCACCAGCTCCGCGATGCGCTCGATCAGCTTGGACTTGTTTACCTGATAAGGGATTTCAGTGACAACGAGTGCCAGCTTCTCCTTGGTCAGGTTTTCCTGGGCTACCCGGGCGCGCATCATGAATCGGCCGCGGCCGGTGCGGTAGGTCTCGACGAGGTTGCCGCGACCGTAAAGCACGCCGGCAGTGGGGAAGTCGGGCCCGTGAACGTGTTTGAGCACTTCGGCGATGCCCGCGCTGGGGTTGTTTACCAGCGCGATCGCCGCATTCACAACCTCAGTTAAATTATGCGGCGGAACATTCGTGGCCATGCCGACGGCGATGCCGCTTGAACCATTCACAATGAGATTCGGGATGCGCGCAGGAAGCACCGATGGTTCAAACGTGGACTCGTCGTAGTTGGGAACCATGTCCACGGTTTCCATTTCGATGTCGGCAAGCAGCTCGCCGGCGATGCGCTCCATGCGGCACTCGGTGTAGCGCATGGCTGCGGGTGGGTCGCCGTCGACCGAACCGAAGTTGCCCTGCCCGTCCACTAGCGGATAGCGCAGCGAGAAAGGCTGGGCCATGCGGACCAGTGTGTCGTAAATGGCCGAGTCGCCGTGGGGATGGTAGACGCCCATGGCCTGGCCCACCACCTTGGCGCACTTGGTGTACTTCTTGTTGTGCTGCAGTCCCATTTCGCTCATGGTGTAGAGCACACGGCGATGAACGGGCTTGAGGCCGTCGCGGGCGTCGGGCAGAGCGCGGCCGATGATGACGCTCATCGAGTAATCGAGGTACGACCGGCGCATCTCCTCTTCGATGTTGATGGGAATAAGGTTCGAGCTGCTTGCGGGGGGCGTGCCGCCATCGAGAGGGAGCTGGGGATTCTGATCGTCTGCCATAGAATTTGTGCCTGCGGGAGGCGCACAAAAAGGTCCGGAAGAAGCAGGGCCGGGTCCGCAGGGTTACAGCTCTATTTTACGCGTCGGAGGGGCCCTTTAGCAAGGCGAAAGACGGTAAATAAGTCTTTATATTAGTGTAAGTTATGATTAGTTTCCAGAGTCCCTGACCAGTCCAGCAGTGAACGCTTGTCAAGACCTCCTTGCGGGGCCGTCTTCATGGGAAAACTTCGACTCGGCTTTACCTAAATCATCCCCGGCAGGCTCACCAGGCAAAGCACCGCCTGCAGCAGCACGATGGCTCCGGCTGACGCCATGGCAATGCGGCGGCGCGGATTCTCAAAGGCGTCGGCAAAGACTCCGCCAACGAAGGTGAACAGGAAGGGCAGCGACCAGAGCCAGGGGCTGCCCGGCGAGCCCGTCATCACCAGCAAAACACAAACCAGGAAGCAGAACAGCGGAGCTGTGTTGCCAAAGTAGCGGGAACGACGCAGGGCAAGGTAGAGGACGAGGGAGGCTGCGGCTGCGATTGCGATGCCGGCCTCGGGCAGGGACTTGAAGAAGCGCAGGGCAGGATCGCGCGAAATCCAGAGGAATCCGGCCGCCGAGCGGAAGATATAGCTGAAGGCGTCCGGCGAAAAGCCGTAGCAGGCAAACACGATGGCGATTGCGCCGATGGAAGCGGCCATGAGCACAGGAAGCACCTGGCTGCGACGGCCTTCGGCAATCCACAGCATTACGGCCAGGCCCAGCAGTGCGGCCACCGGCAGAGCGGCAATGTGAGCAGCCGCCGCCACGCCAAAGATGACGGTGAGCAAGATGACGCGGGGCCGCCACTTACGCCTGGGACCCTGCATGGCATGGGCGACGCCAATGGAAGTGTAGACTCCGCCAAAGACGCCGAGCGCGGCAAGCACTTCAGGATTGGGGCTGAGGCAGGCGCGCAAAACAGCGGGGCAGAAGCAGTAGAGGGCCAGCGCCGTGTAGCCGCCCAGATTGCCGTAGAGACGCCGCGTGACCCACCAGAGGCATCCGCCCAGCGCGCAGCCGGCCAGCAGGAAAGGGAGCCGCAAAAGCAGCAGGATATGGGTCATCTGGTGACGCAGCTCCCAGGTGCTCAGTTCGCTGCCCATTGCGGTCTCAGGCGTGGGCTGGCCGCGCGAGTCTGTGGGTTGCACTACGCGGTCTTCGGGCCTGCGGAACAGGTCAAGGAACCGTTCGGCCATGAAGTTGAGGGTGAGCGGGAGTCCGGCCACGCGGTAGGCCAGAATGCCGTCGTGAATGTTGCCGCAGGTGGTGTAATAGCCGGCCAGGGCCGAGGGCCGCTCCCAGGTTTCGCGCCCGCAGCGGGCATATTGATAATCGCGGTCGGTCAGTGTTTGGTGAGCGGAAACCCACAGCCCCTGCAGCAGGAAGGCCGCCAACAGGCCGGCGGCAATGCGCTGGGGCAGATTGAAGCGGAAACGGCGAAGGATTCCAAACCGGTGGGTCATTACGATCAGGCGGACATATCCAGTCTAAATGGTTGCGGTATTGGGCGTGCCTGGAGATATAAGCGTCAACCGAAGCAAAGGGATGCCTGCGCGCGGGCCGTTGAGCCGGTTCTTTGCCCCAAACGCAAGCGAGCCGCCCCGAAGGGCGGCTCGCGAGGTTAGCGGGGACACACCATCAGTTGAAGATGGCGCCGATACTGTCGTTGGTTGTCGGATTGACTACGCAATAGTTCGGTCCGGCTGCCGTCCAGGTCGACGGGTTGCCGCACTCATCGGTTGGCGGGCAGTTGTAAGACCATCCCCCGAATTGCGCTCCGGTGGCAGGCGCAGTGATGAGGATGCCCGAGAGAGTAGAAGCGGTGGCGGCAGGACACGAGGCCGCATGGCCGACGGGAAGTACGCCCGTTGTAGGTTGACCCTCAGTCGTGGGATAAGTCGAGGTGCAGACCGATCCGCCGGTTCCGCCGTTGAGGGTCCAGCCGGGACCGCAATGGATGACGTCAGGCGTGTCCGTCGCCGAGGGGGCGGTTACCTCCCAATCGGTGGTATTCAGGCCCTCGTTATAGACGGTCAGGGTTTCAAGAAGCGTCGGTCCTGTCGCCTCGCCCGGATAGCACGAACCAGGTTGTGGCGGCGCCGGAAGCAAATAGGGACAGCTGAACGTAGCCGTTGCGGTTTCGATGGTTCCGTCTTTGCTCGCCGATTCGGCAATAATGGTGGCGCTTCCGCTATTGATGGCAGTGACAAGTCCAGCGCTGGCTCCTGGATTTCCGCCCGAGTTGGTGCCCACAGGGAAGATCTCCGGCTCGCTGGAAAGCCAGGTTGTCGAGGGTGAATTGGTCAGGTCCCTCACGTACGGGCTGGTCGCGAAGGTCCCAATGGCCAGGAACTGTCCGGTCAGATCAAAATCTCCGACAGTGATCGAGCCAGGAATGATGGTGAGCGAGAGGATAGGCTCAGGAGGAGGAGTGGCCGAAACCGTCAGAGCGGCCGTTGCCGATACCACCGAGCCGTCGTTGTTGGTTAACAGCGCTGTGATTGTGGTTGTGCCCTGGCTTTGTCCGGTCGCAACACCGGTCGCTGTGATCGTGGCTACGGCTGGGATGGTGGTCGACCATTGCAGCGCTGGATTGCTGGTCACATTTTCGATCAAGCCTGTTGAGCCTACGGTTCCAAGCGCGATGAAGTCGCTGGTCCCGCCTGAAGCGATTGACTGCGCGCTGGGAAGGATGCTCACGGCAGTGAACTGTTCGGTCGTGCCGCCGAGAACGGTAAAGGTTGCCGTACCGGTTGCAATGGTCTTGTCGGGATTCACGTAGGTGGCCGTGATGGTTGCACTGCCCTGGGCGATTCCGGTGACAAGGCCTGTCGCAGAGTTGGTGATTGAGGCAATCGTCGAGCTGCTGGTGGTATAGGTAGCAATTCCCTGCATACTCACGGTTGCGCCCGATGCGGTTGTACCAACCGCCACGTAAGTCGCCGTGTCGCCCGGCGCGGGAACGGATTGAGAGCCCGGAATAATCGTGATCGCAGTGATGTCGCTATTCGTCGTGCCACTGCCGGTTACGGTAAACGTAGCGGTACCTGTGGCCACGCTGTCGTCGGCGTTGGTGAACTGCGCGGAGATGGTGGTTGTGCCCTGACCCACAGCCGAGGCCACGCCGTCTGCGGCAATAGTGGCGATTTGCGGGCTGCTTGCGCTCCAGACAACGTTGGTAAGGCTCTTGGTGATTCCGGAGGCTGTTGTGCCGGTGGCCATATAAGTCGCCGTGTCACCAGGCGAGGCTACGGTTTGGGTGCTGGGGACGATCGTCACCTGCATAATGTCGCTGTTTGTGGTTCCCGATCCGGTAACCGTTAAGGTAGCCACACCGGTGGCAGTCGTTTTGTCGGCGTTGGTGTATTGCGCTGTGATGGTGGTTGTGCCCTGGCCCACTGCCGTGGCAACGCCGGTCTGAGGAACGATAGTGGCGATCTGCTGGCTGCTTGAGGTCCAGGTAGCCGTTCCCTGCAAGCTCACGGTGGTGCCGGAGCCGGTTGTGCCAACCGCAACGAAAGTTGCCTGATCGCCTGGCGTCGGTACTGATTGCGCACCCGGAATAATCGTGATGGCGGTGATGTCGTTGTCCGTCGCTCCAGTTCCGGTCACCGTGAACGAAGCTGTCCCGGTGGCAACGGTCTGGTCGGCGTTGGTGTAAGTCGCAGAGATGGTTGCAGTACCCGACCCGGCCGCTGTGACAACACCCGTTGAAGCATTAACGGTGGCAATCTCAGTGCTGCTTGAGCTCCAGACAACCAGCCCGTTCACATTAACGGTTGCGCCCCCTGATGTGGTGCCAACTGCGGTGTAGGTGGCAGTGTCGCCTGTTGAAGCTACGGTCTGGGAGCTGGGAGTGATGGTCAGCTTGGTGACGTCGTTTCCTCCTGGGCCGGTCGTCGAACTTGTGACGGTAACAAGGGAGGTTGCAGAAAGTAGCCCGCCGTAACCATTCATCGAAGCAGTAATCGTCACCGCGCCGGCGCCTACGCCCGTAACCATTCCGGTGCTTGAGACGGTGGCCACGTCGGCGGATGCTGTACTCCAGGTCACCTGGTTGGTGAGATTCTGGGTGGTCGAGGGTCCGCTTCCGTGACTGTAAACTCCGGTGGCTGTGAGCTGTGCCGTGGCGCCAACCACCATTGAGACTGTGGTGGGTGATACCTGAAGCGTATCGACCTCGGCAGAACCGCAGCCCATAATTGGCAGAACCATACCAATCAGGAGCAGCGCTCCCAACTTAACGCGATCAAACATGGTTGACCTCCGGAATTTCCTGCCGGAATCGGCGCCGGCCATATATCTCATAACAGACACTCGTAGGCGATGATGCCTTCGAATATAATTCACCCATCGGCGAACCTTTTCGGTCCGCGCAGACGCACTGTTCGTGTGGTATAAAGATAGTCAATAAACCCTCCGTAGTCAATCATTGGTAATCCCACAAAAGGGTCATATCCAACGGGTTGAAGAGTGCCCGTTGAGGGCAATTCGCAGCGGTAACTCCGAATCTCTAAACCATTTATGCGAAGGTAATTCAAGCGGCGAATCGGAGTCAGTTTTTACCCCGCTAAGGGGAAACGGCTACACTGCTCGTGACCATGGCGCTTGCCCGCGACAACACCCCGGAACGTCTTGTAAGCGCCACGCGCGCCGACGAAGAACAGGGATTTGAGCTCAAACTGCGGCCGCGCTGGCTGCGCGAGTTCATCGGTCAATCCAAAGCCAAAGAGCAGCTTGCGATTGCGCTGGAAGCGGCTAAGTCGCGTGGCGAGGCCCTCGATCACGTACTGCTCTTCGGGCCTCCCGGCCTGGGCAAGACCACCCTGGCGACCATCATTGCCAATGAACTCGACGTGGGGTTCCAGCAGACTTCGGGTCCGGCCCTGCAGATCCAGGGCGACTTGACGGCCATCCTGACCAATCTGCGCGAGCGGCAGGTGTTGTTCCTCGACGAGATCCACCGCATGCAGCCGGTGCTCGAAGAAAAACTCTACACCGCCCTCGAGGACTACAAACTCGACATCATCATCGGACAGGGTCCGGCGGCGCGCACCCACGTGATGGAGATCAGGCCATTCACTTTTATCGGCGCCACTACGCGGCCGGGACTGCTTTCGTCGCCGCTGCGCTCGCGTTTTGGAATTTTGCTGCGGCTCGAGTTTTACAGCGAAGAGGAACTGCGGGTCATCGTGGAGCGGTCGGCCGAGGTGCTGCAGATTCCCATCGACCCCGATGGCGCCGCAGAGATTGCGCTGCGCAGCCGCGGAACGCCGCGAATCGCCAATCGGTTGTTGCGCCGGGTGCGAGACTACGCCCAGGTGCGCGGTTCCGGCGAAATCGACCGGCCAACGGCGAATGCCGCGCTGACATTGCTTGAAGTGGATGCACACGGTTTCGACGAGATCGATCGCCGCCTGATGCTGACCATCATTCAGAAGTATGACGGCGGACCCGTGGGTCTGGGCACGCTGGCGGCGACACTTGCCGAAGAGGAAGACGCGCTTGAAGAAGTGTATGAGCCGTTCCTGATTCAGATTGGATTTCTTGATCGCACGCCGCGCGGACGCGTGGCCACGCGGTTGGCGTACGAGCACTTTGGCATCGCGCATCCGGGACGGCAGCCGGGGCTGTTTTCGAGTTAGTCCAGGCACAATCGATGGGTGCCCCAGGTCTCGATTTTGAGACCTGAAAAACCACACAACCAGGTGCGCCGGGAACTAACTTCGCTAACAACGCTTATAGGAGGAACCATGTCACTTACAGAATCGACAATGCTTGAACTTGGAACCGCAGCGCCCGGCTTTGCACTTACCAATGCAGTTACCGGCGAAACGGTGCGGCGCGACGACTTTAAAGGCAAAGATGCGCTCCTGGTGATGTTCATCTGCGCGCATTGCCCATTTGTAAAGCACCTCGAAGCCTCACTAGGTAAGCTTGGCGCCGACTACGCTTCAAAGCCGATTGGCATCGTTGCCATCAGCTCAAACGACGTGACCACGCACCCGGCTGACAGACCGGCGGGGTTGAAGGCGCAGGCCCGTGCGCACGGATTTACGTTTCCGTATCTCTACGACGAGACCCAGGATGTAGCACGCGCCTATTCGGCAGCGTGTACACCCGATTTCTTCTTATTCGATAAGGATTTCAAGCTGGTTTATCGCGGCCAGTATGACTCGAGCCGGCCGGGCAACGGCGCGCCGGTGACGGGCGAGGACTTGCGTGCCGCCATTGAAACGGTGCTTGCGGGCAAGCCGGTTTCCAGAGACCAGCGGCCGTCAATCGGATGCAATATCAAGTGGAGGGCGTAAATTCAGCAATCGGTTAGTTATCGATTATGGCCTTGCTACAGCGGTTCCTCAGTTACTGTGTCCCGAAACCGCAGCGGTCAAGTGGATTTTTCCTTAAGAAAAATCCACCCTTCACCGAGGCTGGAAACGGCTACAACAACTGAGGAACCGCTCTAAGGCATTGGGAACGCGCCGTAGGCGCATTGGATGTTAGCCCCGCGCTTCAGCGTGGGGAAACGAGCCCCCAACTCATCCTCGCAGTCCCGTAGGGACGATGCATCGACATCTCATTTGCAGAATTCAAAACCGAGTCGGTCGATCAGCAATTCGAGCGACGGATCACCGACCCGCTAACTCGCTAAAGCGCCAGCCTCCTCAAATACTCCCTCAACTTATCCCCAAACTCCGGCCGCTTAAGCGCAAACTCCACCGTCGCGGTCAGCATGCCAAACTTATCGCCGGCATCGAAACGATTACCCTCAAAGTTATAGCCGTACACCTTCTCGTGACTAAGAAGGGCGAGAATTCCGTCGGTAAGTTGTATCTCGCCGACTGCGCCTGGCTTAGTATGTTCAAGTAACTGAAAAATGCGCGGAGTAAGTATGTAACGGCCGATGATAGCCTGCTTCGACGGCGCTTCCTCAAGCTTCGGCTTCTCAACCATACCGGTGCAATTGTAAATGCGCGGATTTGCAGCATCGGGCGCGCCGGCCAGCACGCCATAGGCGCTGATGCCCGGCCCGTCGACAATCACTGTCGCCAGCACCGATCCGCCTTTCTCGTTGAACACTTCGATCATCTGTTTGAGGCAGGGAGGATCGGCGTCAATCACATCGTCAGGCAGAATCACGGCAAAGGGCTCGTCCCCCACGAGATCCTTTGCGCACAAGACGGCGTGGCCAAGGCCCAGCGGCTCTTTCTGGCGCACAAAGCTTATCCGCGCCAATGTTGCAGCTTCGCGCGAAACTCTGAGCAGTTCAGTCTTGCGCTTACGCTTGAGCGCGGCATCGAGCTCGGGTGTGAAGTCAAAGTGATCTTCCATGATGCTT
>JASHVU010000804.1 GCA_030044455.1 Acidobacteriaceae bacterium
GTGGATGCGCGGACGGACGAAAAGTTTGTCCTCATGGCGCGGACTGATGCGCTGGCCAAGGAGGGATTGGCGGCCGCCATCGAGCGCGCGCAAGCTTACGTTGCCGCTGGCGCCGACATGATATTCGCCGAAGCGGTAACGGAATTGCCGATGTATTCCGAATTCAAGCATGCCTTGGGCGTGCCCATCCTGGCCAATATCACCGAGTTCGGCCAGACGCCGCTTTTCACGCGCGAGGAACTGGCCGACGCGGGCGTCGACATCGTTCTCTATTGCTGCTCGGCCTATCGCGCCATGAACGCCGCGGCGCTCATGGTCTACGAGACCATCCGCAAGGAAGGCACGCAGCGTAGCGTGGTACCGATGATGCAGACGCGCGAGGAGCTGTATCGTTTTCTCGAATACCACGCCTACGAGAAGAAGCTCGACGAGCTGTTTGCGCGAGAGAAGCGCGAAGAGTAGACACTCTAGGCGCCGATCCATTAGCGTGAAGCTCGCAGGAGTCTCCGGATGAGCCAGGTCGAAACGCAGTCGCCGTCCACCTTCAAACCCAAAAAATCCGTCGCGCTTTCCGGCACGCCCGCGGGCAACACCGCGCTCTGCACCGTGGGCCACAGCGGCAACGACCTGCACTATCGCGGCTACGACATCAAGGACCTGGCCGCGCAATGCGAATTCGAAGAGGTCGCCTACCTGCTCGTGCACGGCAAGCTGCCCAATGCAGTCGAGCTGGCCGCGTACAAGGCGAGCCTGCGGCCGATGCGCAGCCTGCCCGCGGCCGTAAAGCAGGCGCTCGAGCTCCTGCCGCCCACAACCCATCCCATGGACGTGCTGCGCACCGGCGTCTCGGTGCTGGGCTGCGTGCGCCCCGAAGCCGACGATCACAACGACGCCGGCGCGCGAGCTATTGCCGATGGGCTGCTGGCCTCGCTGCCTTCGATGCTGGTCTACTGGCATCAATTCGCGCGCAATGGCCGCCGCATCGAGGTCGAAACGGGCGACCAATCGATCGCCGCGCATTTTCTTCACCTGCTGCACGGCAAGGAGCCGGGCGCGGAGTGGGTGGCGGCCATGCAGACCTCGCTGATTCTCTACGCCGAGCACGAGTTCAACGCATCCACCTTTACGGCGCGCGTGATCGCCGGCACCGGTTCCGATCTCTACTCCTGCATCGGCGGAGCCATTGGCGCGCTGAAAGGGCCCAGGCACGGCGGCGCCAACGAGGTCGCACTGCAGATCCAGCGCCGCTATCGTTCGGCCGAAGACGCCGAGTTCGATATCCGGCGACGCGTGGACGCGCGCGAGGTCATCATCGGCTTCGGCCATCCGGTCTACACCATCAGCGATCCGCGCAGCGACATCGTGAAAGACATCGCGCGCGGCCTTGCGCACGATGACGATGGCAATACACTCTTTGCGATCGCCGAGCGCATCGAGCAGGTGATGCACGAGACCAAGTGCATGTTCCCCAACCTCGACTGGTTCAGCGCCGTCGCCTATCACCTGATGGGCATTCCCGTCGACCTGTTCACGCCCATCTTCGTCATGGCGCGAACCGCCGGCTGGTGCGCGCACGTCATCGAGCAGCGGCAGGACGGCAAGATCATCCGGCCGTCGGCGAATTACACCGGGCCGGAGAATCTCAAATTCGTGCCCGTAGGAGAGCGTGGATAAAGTTTCCACCTCCCTGACACAACGAGCGGCAGGGATGGGTCGCCCAGTGGATACTATTCTTGGCTCCAATCGGGAAAAGGAAAGCAAAGCCTTCGTGTCCTCCCCCACCAGCAGCGAACGTCCCGCCCCCGACCAGGTCCTCGTCGATATCGCCGAATATGCGCTGAACTACAGGATCGAAAGCGATCTGGCTTATTCGACGGCGCGCGCCTGCCTCATCGACACGCTGGGCTGCGGCCTCGAGGCGCTCGATTATCCGGCCTGCACCAAGCTTCTCGGCCCGATCGTGCCCGGAACCATCGTGCCGGGCGGCGCGCGCGTGCCGGGAACGAGCTACCAGCTCGATCCCGTGCAGGCGGCCTTCAACATCGGCGCCATGATCCGCTGGCTCGACTTCAACGACACGTGGCTGGCCGCCGAGTGGGGGCATCCATCCGACAATCTCGGCGGCATCCTCGCCGTTGCCGACTGGCTTTCGCGCACCGCTATCTCCGAACGCGGAAAGCCGCTGCGGATGCACGACGTGTTGACCGCGATGATCAGGGCGCACGAGATCCAGGGCTGCCTGGCGCTCGAGAACTCGTTCAACAAGGTCGGCCTCGATCACGTGGTGCTGGTGAAGGTGGCGACCACGGCGGTTGTCTGCTGGCTGCTCGACCTCACGCGCGCGCAGACCATCGACGCGCTTTCTCTCGCGTGGGTCGACGGGCAGAGCCTGCGCACCTGCCGGCACGCGCCGAATACCGGCTCGCGCAAGAGCTGGGCCGCTGGCGACGCCACCAGCCGCGGCGTGCGCCTGGCGCTGATGGCGCGCGTCGGCGAAATGGGCTACCCTTCGGCGCTGACCGCGAGGACATGGGGCTTCTACGACGTCTCGTTCAAAGGGGGCGAGTTCAAATTCCAGCGGCCCTACGGCTCCTATGTGATGGAGAACGTGCTGTTCAAGATCAGCTACCCGGCCGAGTTCCACGCGCAGACCGCGGTGGAAGCGGCAATTAGGCTGCGGCAGAAGCTGGACGCGACAGGGCTTTCCTCCGACGGAATAAGAAGCATCACGGTGCGGACGCATGAAGCGTGCCTGCGCATCATCGACAAGAAAGGCCCATTGGCGAACCCCGCGGACCGCGATCATTGCATTCAATACATGGTTGCGGTTCCGCTCATTTTCGGGCGGCTGACGGCGGCGGACTATGAGGACGAGATTGCTCGCGATCCCAGAATCGACGCACTGCGGCGGAAGATCGAATGCGTAGAAGAGCCGGCTTACACGGCCGATTATCACGACCCTGAGAAACGCTCGATTGCGAACTCGCTGTGTGCCGTTCTCGAAGATGGCACTGTGCTGGAAGAGACGGTCGAGTATCCGATCGGCCACAAGCGCCGCCGCGAAGAGGGACTGCCGCTGCTGGTGGAGAAGTTCAGGACCAACCTGCGGCGCCGATTTGCAGAAGACCGGCAAAAGCGCATCCTGGATGTCTCGCTGGACGCGGAACGGCTCGACGCCATGCCGGTGAACGAGTATGTCGAGTTATACCTTCCTTAGCGAATTTTTTCGGGACACCGCCGGTTCCATCGACTATATTTATTCACCAGAAATCTACACAGCATCCGGGGGCCCATTTCATGGAGATTTGTAAGCGCGTCTTTGCCTGCCTCGTCCTGTCTCTTCTCACCTTTTGCAGCTTCGTGATGCATGCGCAAAGGGCGCCCAACGCAAACGCGGTTTACCAGCAGCTGCGCAATCTGATGCCGAGTGGCGCTACGATCACGGTCAACAATCTCGTCTTGAAGCGCGATGCGGCGGTCTTCACCTTCAAGAGCGGCAGCTTCGCGTTTTACGGCGAGGTAAACGGAAAAGTGACGGGTGCGGTTTTCCGCGGCGACGGCAACGTGCACATCACGCCGCCGACGCAGCAGGAGCGCAATAACCTGGCGCTGGTGATGCATACACAAGAGTTCGACGAGGGCTTTGACGAAGCGGTGCTGCGCTTCACAGACGGTACTGCTAATGAACTGAAAAAGGCATCGGCTGGGGCAGGGCAGGATGCCGGCTCATTCCTAAAACCCGCGCAGGATATGCAATCGCTATTCAGACACCACTCAATACAAACCTACGGCAGCGAGAATGGGACATATTACGAAAAGATTTTTTATGGGAACGTGGATCTGCGGTTGCTGGAGGACGTGCTGAGTCCGGCTCCGGGCGAGTTCTTCATGGCCGAGCTACATGGTGGGAAGCACGCGCAACTTTTCTTTGTGATCGATCCTCACGGAGTTGACAGCGAGATTGAGCCCGACGAAGTGGCGCTGATGGTATGGGATCCGGCCATCAACGGGACGATTTATCCTCTTTCGTTTCGATTGGCCTCAGAGTACGCGAACGGCACTCCCTCTGGCGATGTTCAGAACGAGGCGTACAAAATCCTGGACGAGAAACTCGACGTATCAATTGATAAAGGCGGGGCGCTTTCAAGTGTTGCGACCGTGGAGGTGCGCGCCGACCAGGACGGACTGGCTGTAGTGCCATTTGATTTGTATCCAACGCTGCGCGTAAGCGAGGTGACGACCGACAAGGGCGATGCGCTGGATTTTGTGCAGGAAGAGAAGGACCAGGATCCGGACTTCGGGGTCGTGCTTGCCGCGCCGCTCAAGAAGGGTGACACGACTACCGTTCGCATCACCTATGGCGGCAAAAACGCGGTAATGAACAAGGGCAACAGCAACTACTTTCCTGTAGCGCGCGAAGACTGGTATCCGAGTTCGAGCCAGGGCCTGGGCGACTATGCCAACTACGAGATGAAATTTCACGTTCCCAAGGGACTGCAGTTGATTGCCACTGGAACCAAGGTGAATGAGGGGAACGACGGCAAAGAGACCACCACTGAGTGGAAGACTGAGACGCCTCTGCCGGTGGTTGGATTCACGCTGGGCGACTTTCAATCGAAGGAAGCAACGGTGGGAGCTGCCGGCCAGGTGCAGATCACCATCGATGCCTATGCCAACCGGCAGCCTCCGGATTTTCTGTCGAATTTAGATGGAGATGCATTAGGGACGCTCCAGCCGGGAGCCATGCTGCCGAACGAATTGAGCCAGGCTCAGGCGGCCGCGCAGGTTTACACCAACTTCTACGGCCAAATTCCTTTCACTCACATCGCGTTGACCGGGCAGCCGGATTGCAGTTTCGGCCAGAGCTGGCCAATGCTGGTGTATCTGCCGGTTTGCGGATTTCTGGATGTGACGCAACGGCACAATCTGGAGTTAGACCTGTCTGATCCCCAGTACTGGAGGGTGGTGACGCCGCACGAAGTGGCGCACCAGTGGTGGGGACAGACGGTAGGATTCCGCGGCTATCGCGATCAGTGGATGAGCGAGGGATTCGCCGACGCGTCTGCTGCGTTGTTCCTTCTGTCGACGCGGCCCAAGCCCGACGATTATCTCGATTTCTGGAAGTCGGAACGGAAGCTGCTTACCGACAAGAATGAATTTGGTTTCAGGCCGATTGATGTGGGTCCGGTGACAATGGGCACCCGCCTGATGTCACCCAAGGCGGGGTGGAACATCTATGGCGACCTGGTTTATCCCAAGGGCGCGTTTATTCTGCACATGATCCAGATGATGATGTGGAATCCGCGCGAAGGCGACGCACAGTTCAAGGCAATGATGCAGGACTTTGTTACAACGTACAAGCTGAGGGCCGCCACGACCGAGGACTTTAAGGCGATGGTGGAAAAGCACATGAGCCCGGCCATGAACCTAGACGGCAACGGCAGCATGGATTGGTTTTTCAACGAGTACGTGTACGGCACCGATTTGCCGGCGTATCACTTTGAGGGCGACGCCACGCAGACGGCGGATGGAAACGCGGTGCACATCAAGCTGGATCAATCGGGCGTGTCCGACACGTTCAAGGCGCTTGTACCTGTATATCTGGAGCTGGCGAACGGCCAGGTTCTGCGGATGATGCAAATGAGAATGAGCGGCAATGGGTCGTATGAGCACACGTTCAACTTGCCCAAGCTACCGGCGCCGATCAAGAAAGTGAGCATCAACTACTATTACGATCTGCTGTGCACCGAGGAATAGCTGGGGAGCGCAGTGGCGGGCGGCATCGATCGAATAGATGAGACAACGGCAGACAGCTCGAATGATTTATACTCCCACCGAAGTGATGAACGGCTTTTTGATGCGAGGTAAGGGAATGAGAAAGTTTTCAATTTTGGCTTTGCTGTCGAGTTTATTGCTTCCGGTTACGCTGACGGCGCAGGCGGGCGACAAGATTATGAAACCGGCAGACACGCAGAAACTATTGCCGGCCAGCGTGTGGTACGACGGTCAAGCCGCGCCGTCGCAATTGCGCAACTCGGGTGGCGTGAAGTTTGCCGATGGGCACTTTGTGCTGGCCACGCTGGTTGACAACAGCGGGTACTCGACGGGTGTTGCCGCCAAGTACCAGGCATATTTT
>JASHVU010000805.1 GCA_030044455.1 Acidobacteriaceae bacterium
AGGCGGGTTGGCCAGGCGGTAGGCAAAGAGGGCAAGACGCGGGAGCGGATTCGCGTGGAGAAACGGCGGGGGGCCTGGGACGGAATGGAAGTCTCAGTAAACACGCTGGTGGAAGACCTGCTGAGGCCAACGACTGAAGTGACACGGGCAATTGCCGCAGTGGCGCAGGGCAATTTGACGCAGACCGTGCGATTGGACGTAGACGGAAGGCCGTTGGAAGGCGAGTTTCTTCGCTCGGCAAACATAGTGAACACCATGATTCAGCAGTTGGGTGTGTTCACGGCCGAAGTGACGCGGGTAGCCCGCGAAGTGGGCACGGACGGCAAGCTGGGCGGACAGGCGATGGTGCCGGGCGTGGCCGGCACATGGAAGGACCTGACTGATTCAGTCAACTCTATGGCCAGCAATCTAACCGGCCAGGTGAGAAACATCGCCGAGGTGGCGACGGCTGTGGCCAGCGGAGACCTGAGCCGCAAGATCACGGTCGATGTGAGGGGCGAGATTCTGCAGCTGAAGGAAGCCATCAACACGATGGTGGATCAACTGCGATCGTTTGCGTCGGAAGTGACGCGAGTGGCGCGCGAAGTGGGTACCGACGGAAAACTGGGCGGACAGGCTGTGGTGCCGGGCGTGGCAGGTACGTGGAAGGATCTGACGGACTCAGTGAACTCCATGGCCAGTAACCTGACGGGCCAGGTGAGAAACATTGCCGAGGTTACGACGGCAGTGGCCCGCGGCGATTTGAGCCGCAAGATCACCGTGGACGTGAAGGGCGAAATTCTGGAGCTGAAAGACACGATCAACACCATGGTGGACCAGTTGAACGCATTCGCGGGCGAAGTGACGCGCGTGGCCCGCGAAGTGGGTACGGAAGGCAAGCTGGGCGGGCAAGCCAATGTGCCCGGCGTGGCCGGAACCTGGAAGGACCTCACGGACAACGTGAACTTTATGGCCGGTAACCTCACTGGCCAGGTGAGAAACATTGCGGAAGTGGCCACCGCCATTGCGAACGGCGACTTGAGCCGCAAGATCACGGTGGACGTGCGCGGCGAAATTCTGCAGCTGAAAGAAACGCTGAACACGATGGTCGACCAGCTGAACCGGTTCGCCGGCGAAGTGACGCGCGTGGCCCGCGAAGTAGGCACGGAAGGGCGGCTGGGAGGGCAGGCAAACGTGCCCGGCGTTGCCGGTACGTGGAAGGATTTGACGGACTCGGTGAACTCGATGGCCGGCAACCTGACGGCGCAGGTAAGAAACATTGCGGAGGTTACAACGGCCGTGGCCAGGGGCGACTTGAGCCGCAAGATCACGGTGGATGTGAAGGGAGAAATTCTGGAGCTGAAGAACACCATCAACACGATGGTGGATCAGCTGAATGCGTTTGCGGGCGAAGTGACCCGCGTGGCCCGCGAAGTGGGAACGGACGGCAAACTGGGCGGGCAGGCACAGGTCTCGGGGGTGGCCGGTACGTGGAAAGATTTGACTGACAACGTGAACTTCATGGCTTCAAACCTCACCGGTCAGGTGAGAAACATTGCCGAAGTAGCAACGGCAGTGGCCCGTGGCGACTTGAGCCGCAAGATCACGGTAAACGTGAAGGGCGAAATCCTGGAACTTAAGGACACGCTGAACACGATGGTGGACCAGCTGAATGCATTCGCCGCCGAAGTGACGCGCGTGGCCCGCGAAGTTGGAACCGACGGCAAGCTGGGCGGCCAGGCGGCGGTGCCGGGCGTGGCCGGCACGTGGAAGGATTTGACGGACTCGGTGAACGCGATGGCCGGCAACCTGACGGCACAGGTGAGAAACATCGCGGAAGTTTCGACGGCGATTGCGACCGGCGATCTTTCTAAAAAGATTACGGTGAACGTGAGCGGCGAGATATTGCTGTTGAAAGAGACGATCAACACGATGGTGGACCAGCTGAACCGGTTTGCCGGCGAAGTGACGCGCGTGGCCCGCGAAGTAGGCACCGAAGGCAGACTGGGTGGTCAGGCAAATGTGCCGAGCGTTGCGGGTACGTGGAAGGATTTGACGGACTCAGTGAACTCGATGGCGGGCAACCTGACCGGGCAGGTGAGAAATATTGCCGAAGTGACAACCGCGGTGGCGCGGGGCGACTTAAGCCGCAAAATCACGGTGGATGTGAAGGGCGAGATTCTGGAGTTGAAAAACACCATCAATACGATGGTGGACCAGTTGAACGCGTTCGCGGGTGAAGTAACGCGGGTGGCCCGCGAAGTGGGCACCGACGGCAAGCTGGGCGGCCAGGCACAGGTGCCGGGTGTGGCCGGTACCTGGAAGGATCTTACCGACTCAGTGAACTTTATGGCCGGCAATCTGACAGCGCAGGTGAGAAACATTGCCGAAGTGGCGACGGCAATTGCAAACGGCGACTTGAGCCGCAAGATTACGGTGGACGTGCGCGGGGAAATCCTTGAGCTCAAAGAAACCATGAACACCATGGTGGAACAGCTGCGGTCGTTCGCCGCCGAAGTGACGCGCGTGGCCCGCGAAGTGGGAACGGACGGACGACTGGGTGGACAGGCGAACGTGCCCGGCGTGGCCGGCACCTGGAAGGACTTGACCGACTCAGTGAACGCCATGGCCGGCAACCTTACAGCACAGGTAAGAAACATTGCCGAGGTGACCACCGCGGTGGCGCGGGGCGACTTGAGCCGCAAGATTACCGTCGACGTGAAGGGCGAGATTCTGGAGTTGAAAGACACCATCAATACGATGGTGGACCAGCTCAACGCATTCGCCGCCGAGGTGACGCGTGTGGCCCGCGAAGTGGGAACGGAAGGCAAGCTGGGCGGACAGGCGCAGGTACCAGGTGTGGCAGGCACGTGGAAGGATCTTACTGACAACGTGAACGTGATGGCCGCCAACCTCACCGAACAGGTCCGCGGCATTGTGAAGGTGGTGACGGCGGTAGCCAACGGTGCGCTGACACAAAAGCTGACCGTGAACGCCAAGGGGGAAGTAGCCGCGCTGGCCGAGACCATCAATAACATGACCGACACGCTGGCAACGTTTGCCGACCAGGTGACCACGGTGGCCCGCGAAGTGGGTGTGGAAGGAAGGTTGGGAGGACAGGCTAACGTGCCCGGCGCCGCCGGCACGTGGAAGGATTTGACCGGCAATGTGAACTTGCTGGCGGACAACCTGACCAACCAGGTGCGCGCCATTGCAGAAGTGGCGACGGCGGTGACCAAGGGTGACTTGACGCGATCGATCCAAGTGGAAGCGCGCGGCGAAGTGGCAGAACTCAAGGACAACATCAACACCATGATCGACAACCTGCGGCTGACGACAGACCGCAACACCGAGCAGGACTGGCTGAAGACCAACCTGGCGCGGTTCACGGGAATGCTGCAAGGGCAGCGCGACCTGAGCACAGTGGGGAGAATGCTGCTCTCGGAACTGGCGCCGCTGGTGAACGCGCAGCAAGGCGTGATTTATCAGATGGGAAGCGAGGCTCCGACACCGGGGCAAGGCACACTCGTATTGCTTTCGACATTCGCGGATACGCCGGAAGGCTACCAGCTGGAGGTCAGAATCGGCGAAGGCCTGGTGGGTCAGTGCGCGGCAGAAAAGCGGCGCATGCTCATCTCCGAGGTGTCAAAGAAGACCACTCCGATTCGATCAGGGCTATTCAAAGCGCCGCCGAAAAACGTGATTGTGCTGCCGGTATTGTTTGAGGATCGCGTGAAGGCGGTGATCGAGCTGGCCAGCCTGGGTGCATTTACCGCATCGCATCTGGCGTTCCTGGATCAGCTCACGTCGTCGATCGGCATCGTACTCAACTCGATTGAAGCGACCATGCAGACCGAAGGGCTGTTGAAGCAGTCGCAGCAGCTGGCTACTGAGCTGCAGACGCAACAAAAGGAACTGCAGCAGACCAACGAACAGCTGGCGCAAAAGGCACAGCAGCTTGCCGAACAGAACTACGAAGTGGAACGCAAGAACCAGGAGATCGAGCAGGCGCGGCGGGCGCTGGAGGAAAAGGCACGCGAGCTGGCGCTGACCTCGAAGTACAAGTCAGAGTTCCTGGCCAACATGTCGCACGAACTGCGCACGCCGCTGAACAGCATACTGGTGCTTGGCCAGCAGCTTGCGGAAAATCCAGACCGCAGTTTGACGGCCAAGCAAGTGGAGTTTGCGCGCACGATTCACGGGGCAGGCACGGACTTGCTGAATTTGATCAGCGACATTCTCGATTTGTCGAAGATTGAATCGGGAACGGTTTCGGTAGAGGCAGAGGAGGTCTTCTTCGGCGCGGTGCTCGAAGCGGTGGTGCGACCCTTCCGCCACGAGGCGGAGAATCGCAGACTGGCCTTCGACGTGATCTCGGATCCGAACCTGGGCCGCAGCCTGGTCACAGACTCCAAGCGCTTGCAGCAGGTGCTGAAGAATCTGCTTTCGAACGCTTTCAAATTCACCGAACAGGGCAGCGTGCGGTTGAGTGTTTCGAGCGTCAACGGGGGATGGAGCAGCGACCATCCGATTCTGAATGGCGCCGGATCGGTTATCGCGTTCCAGGTGGCCGATACCGGTATCGGAATCCCGGGGGAAAAACAGCGCATCATTTTTGAAGCCTTCCAGCAGGCCGACGCCGGCACCAGCCGCAAGTTCGGCGGAACCGGTCTCGGATTGGCGATCAGCCGCGAGTTGGCCAACCTGCTGGGCGGCGAAATCCAGCTCAAGAGCGCGCCTGGCCAGGGCAGCACATTTACCCTCTATCTGCCCCAGACATACGTTGGTCCGGCTTCTCCCAACCTGCCAAAGAACGAGAAGGCGGGGATTGCAGCCACCGTGCCGGGGTTCCTCGCCACGGTGGCGGCGGCCAAGCAGGAAGCGCGGATTGAAGACGATCGTCAGAGCCTGGAGCCGGGAGATGCTGTGCTCCTGATCGTGGAAGACGATCCGCATTACGCACGCGTATTGTGCGATCTGTCGCGGGATAAGGGATTCAAGGTGCTGATCGCAAACACGGGGACCGAGGCGCTGACGCTTGCCCGGGAGTTCCATCCGGCTGCCGTCTCGCTCGATGTATTCCTGCCTGACATGCTGGGCTGGACGGTTCTAAATCATCTCAAGCAGGATCCGACGACGCGGCACATTCCGGTGCAGATGCTCACGCTCGATGAGGACCGGCGCCATGGACTGTCGCGAGGCGCATTCGCCTTCGTCACCAAGCCGACATCTCCTCAAGATTTGGATGCGGCGCTCACCCGGATATGGGATTACTCGCAACCGCGGCGCAAGCGATTGCTGATAGTCGAAGACAACCCAGCCGAACAGTTCACGACGCGCGAACTGTTAGGCCACGAGGACATCGACATCGATGTAGCGGAGTCGGGCGCGTCGGCGCTCGAGGCGCTGTCGGAAGGGAACTACGACTGTGTTGTGCTCGACCTGCGGCTGCCGGATATGACCGGATTCGAGGTATTGGCGCAGCTTCGCGACACCCCCAGTCTCAAGGACCTGCCTGTGGTCGTCTTTACAGGCAGAGAGCTGACAGCGGAAGAAGATGCGCAACTGCATACGCTGGCGCGCAGCGTGGTCGTCAAGGATGTGGAATCGCCGGAACGCCTTCTCGACGAAACTTCACTGTTTCTGCATCGTGTGATCGCCGACCTTCCGCGCGAGAAACAGGAGATGCTTGACCGGCTGCACCGGTCAGATGACGCTTTAGCAGGACGCAAGGTGCTGGTGGTTGACGATGACGTCCGCAACATCTTCGCGGTAAGCAGCGTGCTTGAACGGCGGGGCATGACGGTGCTCTCTGCGGGCACGGGTCGGGAAGCAATTCAAACGATCGAATCCACATCCGACCTGGCCATTGTGCTGATGGACATCATGATGCCTGAGATGGACGGTTTCGAAACCATGCAGGTGATCCGGCAGAATCCTGGGTTACGGCGGCTGCCCATCATTGCATTAACAGCAAAGGCAATGAAAGGCGACCGGGAGAGATGTCTGGAGGCCGGAGCTTCAGAGTATCTGGCCAAGCCGGTCAACACAGAGCAGCTGCTCTCAGCGCTGCGCATGTGGCTGCACCGGTAGAGAGTGAGGAATAAAAAGAGAGTTCGAGGGTAGTTGGGCCAAGGAGACACAGCGATGACGGCGGACGAGAAGATGAACATCCTGATGGTTGACGACCAACCGGCCAAACTCATGAGTTATGAGGTGATTCTTGCGGAGCTGGGAGAGAACCTGATCAAGGCGACTTCTGCGAGCGAGGCTCTCAAGATTCTGCTTAAGACCGATGTGGCCGTGGTCCTGATGGATGTAAGCATGCCTGACGTAGACGGATTCGAACTGGCAGCCGTTATCCGGCAGCATCCCCGCTTTCAGAAGACTGCGATCATATTCATCTCCGGCGTTCATCTCACGGATTCAGACCGCATACAAGGCTATCGCAGCGGAGCGGTGGATTACATATCAGTGCCGGTGGTACCGGAAGTGTTGCGGGCAAAGATCGGGATATTCGTGGACCTGCACCGTAAGACGCGAATGCTGGAATCGCTGAATCGCGACCTCGAGCATCGAGTTGCCGAACGCACCGAGGAACTGCGCAAGAGCGAAACGCAGTTTCGTATCCGCGCGGAGCTACTCGAGGTTGCAACCGAAGCGATCATGGTTCGCGATCCAGAGGGCCGAATCCAGTTTTGGAACTCCGGCGCGGAGAATCTGTATGGCTGGCCGCGCGAAGAAGCGCTTGGCCGCAGCATTCACAGCCTGCTGCAAACTGTTTTCCCGGTTCCGCTGGAACAGATCGAACAAGCCCTGCAGGAGCAACGTCAGTGGCAAGGCAACTTGATTCAGAAGACCAAGGACGGGACCGAGATCGTGGTAGCCTGCCGCGAGAGCATGAATCGTGAAGGCGACGCGGTGCTCGAAGTGGTCCGCGACATTACCGTTCAACTGCGAGCCGAACAGGCGCTGCGCGAGACCGAGAAGCTGGCGGCGATGGGCCGCGTAGCCGGCATCATTGCCCACGAGATCAACAATCCGCTGGCTGCGATCACCAACCTTTTTTATCTGCTGCGCCATCACCCTTCGCTCAGCGCCGAGGCCGAACGCTACGCCGATATGGCGGAACAGGAGCTGGAGCGGGTTAGCCATATCACCCGGCAAACGCTCACTTTCTACCGGGAGTCGAAGTTTCCAGTTCCGGTTCTTTTGACTGAACTGCTGGAAGACGTGCTCGGCCTTCAGCAACGAATGCTCAAGTCAAATCGCATTGTGCTGCGAAAGAAGTTTTTGTCAAAGGCACAGACGCGGGGATTTCCGGTGGAACTGCGGCAGGTATTTCTCAACCTCATCGGCAATGCCATCGAGGCCATGCCGGAAGGCGGCACTCTTGGTGTCAGCGTGCGCGATGCCACAGATTGGACGCGCTGCCGGAGCACGATTGTAATCTCCATTGTCGACACCGGAAAGGGCATTCAACCGGAGGATGCTCGACGGCTCTTCGAGCCCTTCTTCACGACCAAGTCGACCAAGGGAACGGGCCTTGGATTGTGGATCAGCAGGGGTATTGTGCAGAAATATGAAGGCAGGATCAGCTTCCGCAGCTTTCGCGGCGCCGGGGGATGCGCGACGTGTTTCAAGGTCTTTCTGCCTGGCAGCTGCACAATTAATTCCGTCATGGGTACCAGCGCCGATCCGTTGCCGGCAGACTATTCGATGAGCGAAAGTGCTCACATCGTTGAGATGAATCACTCGGCGGACAAGGGAATCACCTACAACCTGTCCTCCAATCATTAGAATCGCCGCACAGACATTACGGCGTTTTGGGAAAAGGTGTAATGTCACTCACGGATGTGCAGGATCAGCGCTCCTTGGGGTCGCGCTGACTTTGTAGCGTCGGTTTCTCCCTACGGTATTTCCTGAAACGCTTTAGAAGCGGCCTCATAAGTCGTCTTTGTCAATTCGCGGAAATCATGGGATCCGCCTCGTTGTTGGGTCCCATAGGTGCTCAATAGGTGGCAGAGGCATTTATGGGACCGGTTGTATTCACCAGATAATCCTTCCCATCTGTCAGCCAGTCCAAGGTGAACCGGGCGAACACTTCTTTGGCAGCATAGTCGTCAAACGAACCGAAGGCTGTACCGGTCTCGAAGAGTATCCCAATGGAGCCGTCGGGAAAGACGGTCATGCTGGAGTACGCACCCGGCCCTTTCAAGATGGTTTTTTCTATGGGCCAGGTCTTCCCCTCGTCATAGCTCATGCGCACGGTTACGTTAAATCGACCCCGGGGATCAGAACCCTCTGACCCGGCAGCGATGGCACCGCTCACAGGGTTGGCAAAAAGCAGACGATTCTTTGCGTAACCTTGATCCTGCCGCGTGAATCGGATCAGGCTTCCTTCGCAGTCGGCGTCGGGCAGGTCGGGATCGACGAAGGGTGTGGACCAGGTCTGTCCCCGATCTTTGCTAATGGCCACCGTACGGCTGGGCGAGCCTCGCCGGTTGAACATCAGCGAACCATCAACCAGTTCCACGACTTGCGATTCGTTGGGCTCCCACGAAACCGAGGTCCCGGATTTCCAGTTTTTACCGTGATCGTCGCTGAAGATCACCGAGTCATAGGTCTGAACCACCAAACGGCCAGATTGCAGTTGAATTCCAACCCCGGGCCCGAGTTCATGCTTCCCGGTACCCGGCGTGATATCGATCGGGGTGGTCCAGGTTGCACCCTCGTCAGTACTCTTTATCAACAAGATGTCAGCGGGTGCGTCTTTATACGGTTGTGGATAGTAATTTGCGAGAAGGTAGATGGTTCCGTCGGACTGATCGATGACGGGAACCGGATTCATATAGGCTTCCCCGTGCATACTGCGGAAGGTCACCTGTAAAGGAAGCCACGTCATTACGGTCTGCCTGGTGCGTCCCAGACCTTTGAGAGTGAGAAACGGCGGTGTCCATTTGGCGGCGTTTCCAGGGCTACGCTTCATAACAATGTCGGTAGGCACCCCGTCGCCGCCCTGGTCCCGGCGGCCCTCGCTGAAGGCCAACACCGTTCCCTTCCTGGTGCATATGAGGGACGGTATCCGATAGGTGTTGTAATTGTCCTGACCACCTATAAAAAGTTCTGTCTGTTCGAATAGACCCTGCGCGCGCAGTGCTGTCGCAGAGAAGATCATCCATGCAGCGCCCAACAGCACTGTAGCTCGCATACTTTGCATTCGAAACTCCCTGACCTCGTAATGGCTGGAAGGAAAATCTGGCTGCCAACTGGCCGGCACGATGTCTCCTGTTTTACTCCATACAATCCGCGCATTCGAAAATCTCACTACAAAAAACTCACGCCCGCAGGTTCACGGGCGTGAGCAGTTTGGCTCGGATGGCAAGTTAGAAAGTGAACTTTGCTACCAGCTCTCCGATACGCGCGCCGGGTGAGCCGCCGACCCACTGTCCAAAGTTGCCGCCCACGTTTTGACCGTTCTGGAAAACTGGAAGACCGCAGTCGTAGAAGTCACCGCAAACTCCGTCGAAAGCGCTGAACGAAGCATGGTTGAACACATCGAAGTATTCGGCTTGGAATGCCGCCGACATATTTTCTCTGATTCTGACCGACTTCTCGAGGCGAAGATTGGTGTTGTCGATTCCAGGCTGATGGAAGAACCGCCGGGGTGTGTTGCCCTGGCTGCCGACCGGCTCTTCGCTGAACAGGTTGTAGTTGAACCAAGCTGCGTTTGGATGGCGCAGGTTGCGATCGATGCCTCCGCCGTAGAGCGGTCCAGCTGCCATGACCGGTTCGTCCGTAGTGAATCCCCATGCGGAGATTTTCTTGTCGCCGCGCAGGTTGTTGTCCGAGCTTCCGTCGTTAAACCATACCGGCACTCCGCCTGTGAACTGGGTGTACCCCGAGACTCTCCACCCACGGAACACGCGATCATGGCCGCGGACGAGCTTGTCGAAGGGCAATTCATAGGCATACGAGGGAGCGAAGTTGTTGCGCACGTCGTAGATGGACAAGCCGCGGAAGTGATTGGGGTCGTTTGCCCAGATCAAGTCGCCTCGTCCTGAACCATTGTCGAGCGCCTTGCTCAAGGTATAGGAAACGAGGACGGTGAGCCGTTCCGTTGTGTGCCGCAGAGTGGCGAACAACGCGTTGTAGCTGGAGTTCCCGACATCGAGCAAGTCACCGATGCTCTGGAAGCTGTCCCCAAAGGGTCCGCGTGTGCCGTTGACCTGGCCGCCAGCGGCGGGATAGTAAGTCTTGTTTTCGCCGCCCGGCCCGCAGGTGTTGGTGCCAGGCATCACCTCGCTGGACTGGCTCAGGCTCAGGCACAGAGCAGGATCGCCGGCGTTGCCGTTGGCCACAACGGTAAGGTGATGGCCGAAGGTGCCGA
>JASHVU010000806.1 GCA_030044455.1 Acidobacteriaceae bacterium
GGTAGGATGAGACGTAGTCGATTTTTTGGAGTCCGCGGAATGGCTACGCATTCATCGCTGGCCCCCAATGCGAAACACAAGGCCGGCACTTAAGCGCAGGTGATTCTGGAGGTTGTTGCCGTCATTGGGAAATCGCGTCTGCGCGTACTCGATCTCGAAGGGGCGAATGCCGAGGCGGTGCGTCAGGAACATATTCACTCCGCCACCTGCCGCAAACGCGAAGGCGTCTGGCGTGACTTGCGATCCGTTCGGATTAGGAAACAAGGCCAGAGAACCGTGGACTCCACCCACGAGAAATTGGGCGAATGTTCCCAACTCGCGGGTGCGGACGAGCGTGTAGCGCGGACCAAAGAGGTAGGAGACGAGACCAAGATTTTCGCCTGCGGCGTTGATGTGATTCGCTCGCTCTCCGTTGACCTCGGCGATGATGCTGATGTTCCGGACGAAGAATGCATTCGCCTCGACGGTGCCTCCCTGCATCCAGAAACAACCGCAACCGGAGGGCGGCGCGTTGGTGCGATCCCCGCTCCACGAGAACATGATTTCCAGAGCGTGTGGGCTGGCCGTCTCGGGCACACGGATCTGCGCGGCTGCGCTAAGAGCACAACTAAGCAACGAGAAGACGAGAGTGGTGCGCAGGGTCATGCGTCTTCCTACTCCACCGTCACCGTCAAGGTGGCGGATTGCTTGGCCGCGCCGCTGGAACCGGTCACGGTGACGGTATAGGTCTGCGGAGGCTGACTGAAGAATCCGCCCCCACCACAGCCGCTCAGCGTCGCCAGGGTGCCCAGCGCACCCACACAGATCAGAGCCAGCAGGATCGACCTGAACTTCTGGCGCTTGCGGAAGAACGCCGCCGCGGGTATCAGCATGGCCAGCAATGGCGGGCCTGCATCACGGAATATCGCGGATGGCTTTGATTGCGAATTAGCCGACGGGATCGCAATAGTGAGGGTCGTGATCGCGGCACTGCTGCCTGGAGTCACGGATGCCGGGTTGAAGTCTGCCGTTGCGCCCGAGGGCAGACCACTCGCAGAGAAGGTGACCGGCTCATTGTAGGAGCCACTCGCCGGCGTCACCTTCATGACAACGCTGGCACTCTGTCCTGGAAGCAGTGTGCGCGATCCGGTAAATGTGAAGTGCAGCAGGAAGCTGGAGATCCGCTCGTCGAGCACGGCCGATGTGCTGGGGAGATAATCGGTAATGCCGCTGTAGACGGCTGTAATCTGGTCTGCTCCTGATGGCAGTGCATCGGTGGAATACATCGCGACGTTTCCTGTCAGCGGTACCGTGGCAAGCTGCGTGGTTCCATTCATGAAGGTGACGGAACCCGCCGAAGTTCCGGAGGGAGCAGGCGCAACCACGGCCGTGAACGTCACGCTGTATCCCGCAGGGCTCGGGTTGGCGGAGGAGGTGAGCGTGGTGGTTGTGGCCGTGTCAGTCACCTGAACGAGCACCGTGTCCGCAATGGTGATTGCCTCATTGTCGCCGCTAAGGTCACCCGGTAACAGCGTGTCCGCGTCGGAGACCGTGATGGTCTCGTTATCGGTGACCATCGCGGAGAGCTGGATGGTCACCGTGTCCGCAACGGTGATTGCCTCATTGTCGCCGCTGAGATCGCCCGGTAACAGCATGTCCGCGTCAGACACGGTAATCGTCTCGTTGTCGATGACCGAGACCGCTGGCGGTGTGACCATGAGAGAGACAGTGATTGCCGTCGCCGCCGCATAGTTTGCATCGCCCGCATAACTCACCGTCACCGTGTAGCTGCCAGGGGCGGTAGTCGCAGGGACCGTGATCGTGGCCTTCCCATCGGAGATGGCGGCCGTTCCTGCGGGGAATCCGCTGCCGCTGACACTATAGCTCACGCTCCCGGATGGCGTGGCAATTCCGCTGCCGGAATATTGGCCACTCACGTTGATCGCTATAGAACCCGTCTGACCGCTGAGCACGGTGACCGGCTGGGTTGCCGGCCCAGCCAAGGTCACGCTCGCCATCCCGACAACCACGGCCGATGCAGCGCTGATTTGCGCGCTCTGCTGGAAGTTTGTGTCGCCGGCGTACTGTGCCGAATAGGTGTGACTGCCGACAGTGGGCACATTCACTGTGTAAGTGGCCGCGGCACTGGACACCGTCGCGGCCGGCGCCAGCTTCGTTGTTCCGTCATAGAAGGTGACGGAACTGGTCGGCTGCGAGCCGTCGACATTCGACGGGCTGATGGCCGCGGTAATGCTCACCGGTTGTCCGTAGACGAGCGCGATGGCCGACGGTGTGACGACCAGCGAGGTCGGTGATTGGGTATTCGTCAGCGCAAACGTGGCCGGTGTGGTGACGCCTGTAACCGATGCGCTCACGCTATACGCGTTCGAACTGGCGATCCCGTTGGCCGTCGCCGTCACGCTGGCCGTTCCGTCGCTGCCCGTGGTTGCCGTGGAGGAACTCAGGCTCGCGCTTGCCCCGGTAGCCGGCACGCTGAACGTGACTGTCGCTCCGGAAACGGGATCATTGCTCGCGTCAGTGACCTTGACGACAAGAGGGTTGGCGAATTGCTGACCGATGACTGCACTCTGCCCGCCGCCGGAAACGGCGGTGATGGCGGATGCTGTCACAGAAGCAGCGGTCGTGAACTCCGCCACAAATGCAGCTTCACAGCCGGCAGTGGTGGAGTTGGGCGTGCAAACGGCCTGAAATGCGCCAGGCGTGGTTTGCAGGGCTGTCGACTCGGTGAGTCCGGCGAAGTACGCATCGCCCCGCCCATCGGTAGCAATGCCATATGCGACTGTAAAAGGAGGGCCGAAGTAGGTTGAATAGACCAGGGAGTCATTTCCCGCCTGCGTCGTGTCGAGAACAGAGAAAAACGCTTCTGCGCTGCAATCGCTGGTCGGGAAACAGCTCATGCCCGTGTTCTCCTGGTAAGCATCCGACGTGAATGGGAAATAGTAGGAAAGCGTTTCGCCGGCTAAATAAGCCTTGCCGCTGGAGTCCGCTGCAACCGAACTTGCAAAGGTCTGTCCATTGGCCTGTCCGGTGGGAGGCGACGATTCGTAGCCGCCAAGGAACCCTAGATAGAGCAGTTGCGTTCCGCCCGGCGCAATCTTCGCCAGAAACGAATTGCCTCCGTTGGCGCAGCCGTCGCCCGATACGCCGCAGTTCTCTGCGGGCCCCAGGATGGTTCCCGTCTCGTTCATTACGTTGGTAAAGATCGTCGAATTAGCAAAGCCTGACACGTAAGCATTGCCGTTCGCATCCAGCGCGAGTTGTGGAGCGCCTGGACCGTACCCAATCGTTCCGTTGCCAAGAAATGTCGAATAGACGAGGCCAGAGCCAGTCGGATTCAGCTCGGTCACGAAAGCGTCAGTATCGGCGCAGTACGGGGGCTGGGGAATGTACTGGGACAGGCAGGAGGTCTGCACGGCGCCGGTGGTGACG
>JASHVU010000807.1 GCA_030044455.1 Acidobacteriaceae bacterium
TCTTCCCCACCCGTCATCCCGGCTCGGAGCGGTAACCATTGCGGCTGCGCTTGTTCTCGTCGTCGGATGCCACCGCGGCCTGCCCTCGCCGTCTTCAGCGGACTATCACGAGTTCATCTCCTCGTTTTATGTCGGTCTGGCCGCGCTGCAGGTGGGCGACGATGTACGGGCCGAAAGCTCGCTGGCTCACGCCGTGCAACTTGCTCCCGGCGAGCCCGCTGCATGGACCGACTGGGGAATCCTCGCGCTGCGCCAACGCAACTTCGATCTTGCCGCCGATCGCTTTGAACGCGCGCACAAGCTCGCGCCGAAAGACGACCACATCTACTATATGCTCGGAATTCTCGGCAGCGACCGCGGCGATCCGGCCGGTGCAATCGCGAATCTGCGCCAAGCTGTAAAGCTCAACCCTGCGAATCTTCAAGCGGAGTATCAGCTTGCGCTGGAGGTTGAGCGTCAGGGCGGCCCGGAAAGCGAAGACCAATTTCAGCAACTCATTTCGCAAGTCCTTGCGGCGCAGCCAAACAACCTGCCTGCGTTGCTTGAGTTGAGCCGTATTGCGGCCAAGCGCGGAGACAAAGCAACGCTGCGTAGCGCGGTTAATCGCATCGCATCGCAATCTGCAGCATGGCCGCAGGATGCCCGCGACCAGCTCGCGCAGCTGCAATCCGCCACAACCGCGGGACCCGCGTCGGCCGCCGCCATTCGCAGCGTGTTCCTGCGCAATGTACTCATGCAACTTCCCACGTTCCGCCAGCAACTCGCTCAAATCAAGCCGGCGCCTGGTGATGATGCCCAGCCCTTCACGCATCTGCTGCGCCTCGAGTCGCCGCCGGGCCGGCCTGCTCCGCCAGACACTGCACTGCATTTCGAAAACCAGTCGCTCGCAAGTCCGGCAGGAGAGAAATGGGATTGGATCGGCGCCGTCTCGCTCAATGGCGAAGGCATTCCCGTGGTTGTCACGGCGAATTCGCACCTGGTGCGAGTCTCAACGGGCGCATCTTTTCCATTTCCGAGCGGCGCGGCCAATGTCGCTCCGTCGCCCGAATCCGTTCTGCCCATCGATTTCAATTATGACTTCAAAACCGATCTCGTACTTGCGGGCGCTGGCGGCGTACGCTTCATGCGTCAGGACAATCCAGCGAAATTCACCGACGTGACGGAACAAACCAAATTGCCAAAAGAGATTCTCGCCGCTAAATATACCGGTGCATGGGCCGTGGACATTGAAGCCGACGGCGATCTCGACATTGTCTTGGGCACGGCGCTCGGCCTGCCCACCGTTCTGCGCAACAACGGCGACGGTACATTCAAACCCATCCATCCCTTCGCCGCGATCTCGGGAATCCGCCAGTTTGTATGGGCAGATCTGAACGGCGATGGCAATCCTGACGCATCGATGATCGACGGCGCCGGACGCCTGCATGTCTTCATCAATCAGCGCCTCGGCAACTTTGCTGAGTCGACGCTGCCTGCCGGCTTCGGCGACATTCAGGCCATCGTTGCTGCCGATGCCGACCACGACGGCGTTCTCGACTTGCTTGCCCTGCAATCGAGCGGCGCACTCGTTCGTTTGTCAAACGTGAACGGCGCATGGGAAACCAGTGAGATGGTGCAAATTCCCGACGCCGTGCACGCGCTGGCGGGCGATGTGCGCCTGCGCGCCGCCGATCTCGACAACAACGGCGCCTTCGACCTGCTGCTGGCAAATGTTGGAGCCCCACGCAGCACTGCCGGCGCGCTTATCTGGCTCGCCGACGAGAACGAGCAATTCACGCTACTGCCGTCACCGCAGGGCCCTGCGCGTGTGTTCAATGCAGCGCCGGTGAGCGCTGAAGGCCGGCTCGACCTCCTTGGGCTTACAGCGGACGGGCAGCCCATTGATGCCGTGAATCGCACAACCAAGAATTACCACTGGCAGGTCATTCGCCCGCGCGCGCATCAAGCTACGGGCGATCAGCGCATCAATTCCTTCGGCATAGGCGGACAGATTGAAATCCGTTCCGGACTGCTGGTGCAGATGCAGCCGATCAACGGCCCGCAACTCCACTTTGGTCTCGGCAATGAAACCGGTGCGGAGGTAGCGCGCCTGGTGTGGCCCAACGGCACGGTTCGTGCTGAATTCGCACTCAAGGCCGATCAGGAAGTGTTGACCGAGCAGCGTCTCAAAGGCTCTTGCCCCTTCCTCTTCGCATGGAACGGCACCTCGATGCAGTTTGTGAAAGACACAGTACCGTGGGGCGCGGCGCTGGGTCTGCGCATTGACTCGATGGGAACCGCGCGCATTGCGGCGACAGAGGAATGGTACAAGATTCCCGGCAGCGCCCTCGTTCCTCGCGACGGCTCGCTCGATCTGAGCATTACGGGTGAACTGTGGGAGACCTACTACTACGACTATCTCGCGCTCATGGCCGTCGACCATCCAGCCGGTACTCAGGTATTCACCGACGAGCGCTTCGTGGTGCCACCGGTCAAGCTGGCCGTGACGACCGTCGCCGAGCCACATCCAATCGCACATGCAACCGATGATCTTGGCAACGATGTGACCCCCACACTTCGTGACCTCGACGGCAAGTATCTCGACACTTTCGGCCGCGGCCAGTACCAGGGTGTCACACGCGACCATTACGTTGAAATCGAACTGGGCAACGATCTGCCTGCGAGCGGCCCGCTGTGGCTAATTGCGCGTGGCTGGCTGCATCCCTCCGATTCCTCCATCAATGTCGCCATGTCGCAAGATGACCACGTTCATCCTCAGCCGTTGAGCCTTGAGATTCCAGACGGCCGCGGCGGCTGGAAAGTCGCGTACGCCAATCTGGGTTTTCCTGCCGGCCGCAACAAGACATGCCTTATCGATATCACTGGCTTGTTCCACGCAGGAGCGCCGCACAAGCTGCGTCTGCGCACCAATCTCGAAATCTACTGGGACCAGATCGAGTGGGCGCAGGGCCTGCCCGATGCCCCAACAAAAATCACCCATCTCGCTCCCCAATCAGCCGACCTGCATTATCGCGGCTTCTCGGCCATTCATCAGGCAAACCCATCGTCGCCCGAAATTCCCGATTACAACCGTATAGCCGCGACCACCCAGATCTGGCGCGATCTCGAAGGCTTCTACACGCGTTACGGCGATGTGCGCGAGCTGCTCAAGGCGACTGAT
>JASHVU010000808.1 GCA_030044455.1 Acidobacteriaceae bacterium
AGCTTGTCGCAGAAAAACAAGTTCCAATCCGAGACGGCTTCAACATCGAGAACTACGTGACCGATCCGCGCACCACCCCTCAGGATCAATCGATTACCGAGATCCTGTTCCCCAGTCGCTGACGGCCGTCTGTCGCTCCATCAATCTCATCCCACGGAGGTCATCATGTCCACTGCAACTGTCGCGGCGCACGCTCCTATCGGCGAGGCCGCAATCCTCGCCGTCATCGACACGATGCGAGAAGCACTCTTCACCAAAAATCCACACAAATTCATTTCCGCCTTTAGCACCGATGCGGCAGTTTTTAACCTCGCGCCGCCTCTCATGCATCATGGCGTCGATCCGGCAGAGAAGCAGGCCTGGTTCGACTCCTGGTCGACCCCGCTCGAGCTCGAGCCGCGCGAATTCAAAGTGACCGTGAGCGGCGATTACGCATTTGCCCACGGCTTTCTTCGCCTTTCCGGTACCAAGAAAGGCCCCGAGGGCAAGGTCAATTTCTGGATGCGCGAAACCGTATGCCTGCACAAACAGAACGACAAGTGGCGCATCGTTCATGAACACACCTCCGTTCCGTTTTACATGGATGGCTCTCTGCGCCCGGCCTTCGATCTTCGCCCGTGAACTTCGGCCGCCGGCGGCGAATCTTTCGCTCGTCTGCATCTGGCAAGTTTTCAGTTTCTTGAACCGCACCAACGTCAGCATCAACCGCTCAGGAGGTCAAATTATGTCCGCCGCAACTTTGCTGCTCTCCGTGCCGGGCGACGAGGCCGCGATCAGAAGCCTGATTGAATCTGTTGGAGGCACCCGCCTGTGCGCGCCGGGCGCCCCCACGAAAAAAACGCTTCGCAGTTTATCAGGCCCATCTACCAGCAACGCCTGGGATGAGCGCTGGGAGACGCCTCTTGCGCTGCAATGGAGGAATATCAAAGTTGACGTCGCAGGCGGCCTTGCCCGCTGCGCTGGCCTCCTGCGGGTAAGCGCGACGAAAAAAGGAGCCGACCGGCCCATGCGCTCCTGGAAGTGCGTAAGCCTCCGTCTGCAACGGATCGAGGGCGAGTGGCGCCTCATCCACGTGCATTTCCGTTCAGTTTTGCAAGGGCGGCGTTCTGCGCCCGCCATTCCATCTGCGGCCGTTTGCGGCGGATGACTGAAAGCTAACAGCTAACTGCCAGTCCCACCGCGCCGTACAATCGTTTCATGAGCAATAACTGGCAGTATCCGCACCGGCGATGGAATTCGCTGCGGCAGTGCTGGGTGCTGGTTTCGCCCCATCGCACTGAGAGGCCCTGGCAGGGTGAAGTGGCGCAGAAGTCTGTGCCTACTGGAGCCGCGTACGATTCGCAGTGCTATCTGTGCCCCGGAAACACGCGTGCAGGCGGCGCTCGCAATCCTGCCTACGAGAATGTGTTTACTTTTGTAAACGATTACTCCGCGCTGCTGCCCGATCTTCCCACTCCATCGGACGCTTCTGCCTCTCCGCTTCTGGCTGCAGAGCCGGTTCGCGGCCTGTGCAAGGTGCTCTGCTTTCATCCCGATCACAGCCTGACCCTCGCCCGCATGACCCCTGAAGAGATTCGCTCTGTGATCGACGCGTGGGCCAGCGAGTACGAACAGATTGGCGGCATTGACTGGATCGACTACGTGCAGATCTTCGAGAATCGCGGGGCCATGATGGGCGCCAGCAATCCGCACCCGCATGGCCAGATCTGGTCCACCAGCTTTATACCCGACGAGCCGGCTGCCGAGACCGCAGCCCAGCGCGAACACCTGGCGCGAACCGCCCGCTGCCTGCTTTGCGATTACGTTGCCACAGAGCTCGCCGCCGCCGAACGCATCGTTTTTTCCAACGACCACTTTGTCGTACTCGTTCCTTGGTGGGCCGTCTGGCCGTTTGAAGTGTTGCTGCTCAGCCGCCGTCACGCCGGCGCACTGCCGGAATTCGCTTCAGACGAGCGTGACGCCCTGGCAGATGCGCTCAGGCGCATTACGACCCGTTTCGACAATCTCTTCGAAACCAGCTTCCCCTACACCATGGGATTTCATCAGTCGCCCACCGACGGCAACGCGCATCCGGAGTGGCATTTCCATGCGCACTTTTACCCTCCGCTGCTCCGCTCGGCCACCGTGCGCAAGTTCATGGTCGGTTTTGAAATGCTCGGCATGCCCCAGCGCGACATTACTCCAGAGTCAGCCGCGAACCGGCTCCGCGCCTGCTCTGAGACACACTTCTGGCCAAGGAAGTAACACGCCCTTTGCTGCACATGGGCTGTATCAACTCTGATTCAAGAATTAACGCTGCGGATGAGAACGGCCCACCACCGACCCCCGATCTCTGGCGTCGTGGTGAGCTCGCTGGGAATCGAACCCAGGACCCACGCCTTAAAAGGGCGTTGCTCTACCAACTGAGCTACGAGCTCGAAAATTGCCGCTTTCTCAACGTTAACATAGGGGCGAGTTTGGGGCCGGAGCGCTACTGGCCCTGATGTATGAACCTGCCAACGCGGCTGACTTTCAATCTTGGCTCGATTCGTTCTTTGCTGCGAATCCTCTCCGGTCCCCAATGGCTCAGATTGCTTTCGGTTGATCAACTTGGAAATCGTGTTTTCTAAGATCGATCCGCAATAGAATTAAAGAAATTAATTATCTGCATTGACAAAATAAGAAAACTTATGTATTGTCTGTCTTGAGGTCAAGATTCTGATGACTCCGCTCCCAAATGACGCGCCTGGAAAGCCGGCCTCAGACTGGCAGGATCTGCTCCGCATCGCGCAGGGAAACCCGATTCTGGTCCAGCGGGTCCGCATTCCAGGTAAAGAGATCTCAGTCGAGGGCGAGTTCGCGCTGCCGCAGCTCGCCCAGCTCAGCCTCGAAGACCAGGTTTTTGTCATGGCCTTCCTCCGCTCCCACGGCTCCATCAAAGAGATGGAGCAGACCTTCGGCGTCAGTTACCCGACCATCAAGGCCCGGCTCAACCGAATCTCAAGCCAGTTTGACTTTGTTGATACCGACCCCTCGCCTTCGCGCGCCGATGTGCTTGAGAAGCTCAAAAGCGGCGAAATCTCGGCGGATGAGGCGATTCGCACCCTGGAGGCTCTCAAGTGACCCCAAACCTGGCAGTTCTTGAAATCCGGGCCCCGCATTGGCACATGCCGCGCCTCTGGCTGCCGCTGTTCTTGCTCTGGATTCCGGTCATCTTGCTTTCGCCACTCATCCTTCTCGTGTTTGTAGGAGCCGGTATTGCCTTTCGCACCAACCCCTGGCGCGCCATTGCTGTCTTTTGGCAGATGTTGTGTACCCTGCCGGGAACCGATGTGCGGGTCACCGCCGACGGAACCCACGTGTTCGTAAAGATTCTGTGAGGTTTGCCATGTATACCAATCGCCGCGCCATTCTTTCGCTGGTAGCCCTCCGCCGCATCACTCCGGCAGAAGCGGAGCGCATGATCGCCGCCTGTTCCGGAGACCGCGAGGCTTGGTGGCTACTGGCCGGCTGCGCGTTATGTGCCGGACTGTTTCAACTTGAACCGCACCACCTTGCAGGGATGGCGCATGTACTCAGGCCCGTGATCGAGAACGTGATTCCCGTGCTTCATCATGTCGTGGCCCATATTGCAATGTTATTAGGAGGGAACCAATGAACGAAAACCGCCGCCAGATTCTTGAAATGCTCGCCGCAGGCAAAATCACCGCCGATGAGGCTGAGCGCTTGCTCACCGCAATCGAACCGGGCTCTGCGCCGGCCCAGGGTGAATCGATCGGCCGCGCCGGCAGCAGCTCTGGTGCGAGCGGAGAAACAGTCGGCCCACCTAAATCCCGCTCCAAGTATCTCCGCGTACTGGTTCAGGCCGATGAGTCAATGAGCGGCATCAAGGGTGGCACAACTGTGAACGTTCGTGTGCCGCTGCAGTTTTTGCGGGCCGGTGTTCGGCTGGCCAGCCTTATTCCGGCGCAGGCTCACGGCCAGCTCGACGAGGCTTTCACCAAGCACGGCGTGCCCATTACGCTTTCGCAGATCAAGCCGGAAAACCTTGAGGAACTGATCGACCATCTCGATGACCTAACTGTCGACGTTGATGGCAATGACGGAAAAACCGTGAAGGTGAAGGTCTTTTGCGAGTAGGCCTGACGCGGCCGCATAACCAACCAATGCATTGAAATGTTCCGGCTCTTCAGTTTGCTGAAGCGCACGCTCGAAGTGTGTCTTGTGTAAACAGCCTGGGCTTCCCGGGCAAACCTAAATCAAGGAGAATCCAATGACAACCTTAGCTATGCCCCGGCCACGCCGCGACAGCGGCATGGAAGGCATGGTGGCCAAGTGGTACGCCGCCAATACCGCCGAAATGATGAATCAATACGTCGAGCTCGCCCAGCGCATTGCCGGCGAGCTCACCGCCGGCAGCTCCGTGCTTGAAGTTGCGCCCGGCCCGGGCTACTTCTCAATCGAGCTCGCCAAGCGCGGCCATTACTCGATTACTGGACTCGATTTGAGTCACACCTTCGTGGAGATGGCCGCAAAGCGTGCTGCCCAGGCAGGCGTAAACGTTCGCTTTGTGCAGGGCTCGGCCTCAGATATGCCGCTGCCCGCCAACAGTTTCGATTTTCTGCTTTGCCGCGCTGCCTTCAAGAACTTCGGCCAGCCGGTCGCCGCGCTGCAGGAGATGTGCCGCGTGCTCAAGCCGGGCGGCCGCGCGCTCATCATCGATCTCCGCGGAGACGCATCGCCCAACGAAATACGCCGCCAGGTAAACGACATGGGTCTGACCAGAGTGAACAGGCTTCTCACTCAGCTCGCATTCCGGCATTTCCTTTTGCGCAGAGCTTATACGAAGCAGCAGTTTGAGCAAATGCTGGCACCAACATCGTTCAGCCAATCCCAGGTTACTGAGTCCGGTGTCGGACTTGAAATCTCGATGACCAAGTAGGCGGGCTTGCGAACATTCAGGATGATCGTCCGGCGCTTCGGCAGGGAATTAGAGGAGCGAAGAGCTCATCTCAGCACACCAGTCTTCAACTCGCAGGTAACTTTTCAACGATCCGCACCCCGACGGCTGCTGCCTGACTCACTCGATCGTTGCGCTACACTAACTCTCTCTGGCACAAAACGTCCGGCACTGGCACAAAACGGGCAGAGCATGTTTTGACAGCCTTTTGAGAGGGAAATGATGTATGTCCGGTTGCTGAAAGCTCCTGCTTCTCGTCTGTTCGCGCTTATCTTCGTGCTGGCCGGCGTCGCCGCGGGCGCGGCGCAAACCGTCACCGTGGACGCGAGTCCCGGAAAGGCGATCGCATTCGACCCGGATAAGGCACTGGGTACATCGATGGATATATTGCCCGCGAAGGATTTCGATGCGGTGTACTCAGAGCCGATTATGAAAGCCAGTCTGTCGGCGGGATGGGGACCGATTTCGTACCGGCAGAACACGGAGCTTACCTACGATGCCTGGCACTGGAATCCCGATGGCAAATGGAGCGACGAGGCGCACAAGAGCGGATATTTCGTGGGAAGCGCCGACCCGAAAGATCTCCTGCGCGAGTCCTTTGGCTATCGCCTGCCCCACCGCGGAACCACGCGCAGCGACTCCGGACAAAGCGAGTATTCGCGAATGACGGATGGCGATCCCGCCTCCTATTGGAAGAGCAATCCATATCTCACCGAGAAATACACGGGAGATCCAGATTCGGAACATCCGCAGTGGGTGGTCATCGAGTTCGGTCTACCGCAGCAAATCGACGCAATTCAAATCGACTGGGGAAGTCCGTTTGCTACCCGTTATGTGGTGGAGTAC
>JASHVU010000809.1 GCA_030044455.1 Acidobacteriaceae bacterium
AAGCAAATTCGAAGGATTCGTTGACGGTCCTAACCTTTATGGTCAAGCGCATCTTTGGACCCGATGGAATGATGGCGAGGCAAAACGATTTCAAGACGAGGCGCTAACAAGGAGTCGGCGACCTTTCTCAATCCTCAAAAGGTCCCCACTTATCCAGGAATTGCTCGGACTTGGTACCACACCGCCCGCTGTCAAGATCAAGGCCGTTGTTTGTTCTCTAACAAAGGTCCCTCTTCCACCAACTTGTAACGATGATGTTCGTTTTCTTCCTTGGTGCCTTCCGCCCGGAGCGCAGCCAGGCGCTTGAGCAAATCAGGAACTTCGTCCTGGTGCGGGCCTTTACGCAGCGCCTGAATCAGGTGATAGATCGCCGTCTCGTCTTTGGGGTCAATGTCCAGGGCTTTGCGGCTTTGCTCAATGGCTGCCTGGTTCTGGCCTGACTGCAGGTAGAGTTTTGCTAAAAGGTCGCGTGTAGTTCCAAGAGAGGGACGCAGCGAAATTGCCTTCTCCGCGGACTTGACGGCTTCGCGAAACTCCACGCTGCCGGGTTCCGGGCCTTGCTGCGCAAGAAGCTCCGCTTGGGTATCAAGCAGAATGGCATCGTTGGGCTTTTGAGCTAATTTCTTTCGCACCGTAGCCAGCGCCTGGGCGGGGTCGTTCTTTTCGAGGGCTGCCAATCCCTCCGCAGCCGAAGCGAAGGACTGATGGGGGTCGAGCGCATCAGCCTTCTCAAAATCAGCTTCCGCCTTGTCGTATTGAGCAAGCTGCACATAGAGGATGCCACGTGCTACATAAAGCGGAGCGGCCCTGGGTTCAGCCTCGAGGCCGGCATTGATCATATCGACTCCGACCTGAAACGATTGATGGTCGAGAGACAGGGTAGCGAAATCAACATAGAGATTGACATTATGAGGATCAGAGATGATTGCCTGACGAAGAATGCGGACTGCCTCGGGGGTATTTTCATCCGCTTCGAAGGCTGCCGCCGCCAACTCGAGCACATTGGCATCTGCGGTTTGATTCTGCAGCAGCGGCTGGAGGGTCGCGATCGCATCTTTGGGAAGCTTCGCAATCATTTGGACGGATGCAAGCCGGCAGCGGGCATTTACATCGTTTGGTGATTGGGCCAAAGCATGATCAAACACTGTTATCGCTTTCTCATTCTCCTTTAGCCTGACCAGGCATTCACCGTACTGCCCGAGAGCCTGGGGCTGGGAATCGAGCAGCGACGCACTCTGCTCAAAATGCAAAACCGCAGTGGCGCAGTCGCCGCGCCGGTAGGCTAACACCGCCAGCATGGCGTGGCTGGTTGGGTCGCCCGGGCGCAGTTCCAGTATGTGTTGTAACAACTCAGCTGCATCTTTACTGTCGTTTTCGTATTCAATCTGCGCGGCTCCTTCCAAAGCCGGCAAATAATCCGGCGAGATTTCCAAGGCGTGACGGAAAGAACTCAGAGCATCCTTCTTCTCTCCTTTGCCGGAAAACGCGATAGCCTGCAAGGTCCATAATTGTGCATTCTTCGGACTCTGCTCAAGCATGGGGTGCAGATAATCGAGCGCTTTATCGAATTGACCCGCCTGCAAGGCAGAAGCAATGGGTTCAATCCCATCTGCGTTAGTATGCGCGGCTACCGTTTGCGCAACCAGCGAACAGTGTGCGGCTAACAGTACAGCCAACATGCCAATTCGAAAAATGAATTGCATGGTGATGATTATCTCTCGCTCTTCCCGCAATCGGAATGATGCAACTCGAAAACTGAAGATGCTGCATTCGGCGAGAATCAGCAGATGCCGCATGGGCGCGTCCCCATGTTCCATCGTGGGCCGATGGATAAGCTTATAGGGTGCCGAGGACAGTCGCGCGACGTGAATGTTTTCAAACATTCACGCGCAGCCACCAGGCAAGCGAAACCTGGCGAGCCGGGAAATTCGCCCGGCCCGCCGATGAAGAAGGAGTGCTACTCAGAACGCGAAACGCGCCCCCATCTGCAGAGCCCTGGCGGGCAGCGCGGTGGTGGACTGCCCGAAGGTTCCGTCGGCCATGTTCGCATCCACCGGGCCGAGGTTTACGCGATTGAACAGATTGATGAAGTCAAAACGCAACTGCAGATTGCCTTGTTCGCCCAAATGAGGCAGATGAGTGTTTTTCAGCAGGCTGGCATCGACCTCGACCATTCCCGGACCAGTGAACATGTTGCGCGGCTCGTTGCCTTCGGTGCCCGAAGCCGGGACCGGAAAATCAGACTGTGTGAACACTCCTTTTTCGAATACCGCACGGCTGTGCCCGCCGGTGAAGTTCTGCGTAGGCTTGTCCGGTACATCCCAGTTGGTACCGTCGAGGTTGTAGTCGCCAGGGTTTACCGGAACGGTCGGCGGGTTGGTGTTATAGACCCAGAAGGGTGAACCGGTTTGAGCAGCCAATATGCTTGTCAGCTCCCAGCCTGAAGTCAGGACTTCTCCGAACGGATTGCGGTTCATGCCGGGGATGGTATAGCCGCCGGAGGCCGAGACACGCTGGCGGACATCGTAATTCGCCAGTCCGTAATAACTGAAATAGGCGCCTGGGTCGGGGATGTTGCCGGTGTCCTGGTCAAAGCGCGTGCCCTCTTCGGGATAATCTTTGGCCTGGGCGAGGGTATAGGAAGCCTGGAAATTGCCTCTGGAGCCCTGTCGCGCGCGAAGCGTCAAAATCATCGCGTTGTAGCTGGCATAGCGGGCATTAGTCACATAAGTGATGGCGCCGAAGTTAGAATTCAGACGATTGACAGTTTCGTTTGTTCCGGTGATAACTGCACCGCCGGGGTACCGATTCTGATCGGTTCCAGTTAACTGGTCATAGCTCCTGGAGCCGGAGTAGCTTGCGCCCGCAACCAGTTTGAACGCCAATTCGTGCTCGACTCCGATGACGTAGTTTACGGCCAGAGGCGGCACCATGTTCCGGTCAAGAGAGTCGACGCCTGCCTGGACCCCGGGAAGGCCTCCAGCAGCGTTCAGACCGGTTGCCGGAATGGTTGGCAAAGTAAAGTTGAAAGGATAGGTACCAGAGGGCGCCAGCCCGAAGATCGGCTGGATGCCAGTTCCGCCTTCATAGAAGGTTGCACTGATGATGCCGGGTGGGTTCAGTCGCGTTTGGTCGACGGTCTGGCCCATCGCAATCCAGTCGTGGTAAACCCCGACTCCGCCGCGCACGACCCACAATCCGCGATTGGAGGGATCCCACGAGAACCCAATGCGGGGACTAAAGACATTGGTCATGTTTCGGGCGAACACCTGGGGCACTACGCCAACCGTGGCGTTGGCAACCTGCTCAGTGAAGGTACCCGCTGTTCCCAGCATCAGAGCGCTGAATTGGAAGCCGCTGTTTCCCCAGGGAATGTGATTTGTAAAATCGTCCCAGCGCAGGGAAATCGTAAATGCGAGATTGGGTTTAGCCTTCCAGTCATCCTGAACGTAGAAACCGAACGGATTCTCCTGACCGCCAAAAGCCACTTTGGCCGGCAGACCGGTGAGCGGATTGTAGGTTGCCGATTCTGAAACAGGTGTGTCCTCGACCAGAGTCAGAAGGTTGCCGAAGCTGAAACTGGGCCGCACGTAGTCGGGGGTGAAGTCGCCGTGTTCAATTCCTCTGGCTCCATCGTAGCCAAACTTCAACACGTGCCTGCCGTGGACCAGACTCAAAACAGAACGCCAGTTGTACATAGGACCGCGATACTCTCCCGGCCCAAATCCGCCACCAACCTGGAATCCTTCAGAGATATCGGAAACCGTGATGGCCGGAACTTTTAAATCAGCATCCTGCCCATTCGCGCCGCCGACACTGGCGAATGCGAAGGCAGACTCCCACAAGACTTTCGCATTGAATGTGTGGGTGTAGTCGGCCTGCCCATATCGATTCGCCATTAAATTTTCAGCCTGCAAACCTTCTCTGGGTGAGAGCTGTTGCTGGGTGAAGCTGTCGTTGTAATAGCTTAGATAGAGTCGATCGTTGGGGGTGAAGTAATGATCGACGCGGAAGTTATACTGCAGGGCGTTGTAATAGGGGCTGGCCGCGAAGTTTCCGGTGTCAATCACGTTGGTGCCACAAGGAATGTCAGTGCCTGGACCCGTGCCACCCGTGCCACTGCAATTGCTTGCGCCGAATGCGGTCAAGGCGTTCTCTACCGTGCCGTTGGGAACCATGAACTTGGCCGGCCACCCGGTGAGAACCTGGGTCCCGACAGTGCTGGGATAGGCGGTGCCGGCCCACGTAACAAAAGCCGGATCCTCAAATGTTTGTGCGCCGGAACTGGCCGTGGCAGAAGTAGTCGCCCACAGCTTTTCGAAGTCGGCGTAAAAGAAGGTTTTATTTTTCCAGATGGGTCCGCCCAAGGCACCGACCAGGTCTTTGCGGCCAAAGGGAAGATCCGCGGATGCGTCAGAGAACTCAGTGTTGGCCTCGAAATCCTGGTTTGTGTAAAAAAGACTGCCGGCGCCGTGAAACTTGTTGGTGCCTGACTTTGTGGTCACCTGGACGAGGATCGAGCTGCCAAGATTCACATCTCCGTCCCAGGAATTGGTCTGCATCGTCACTTCCTGCACAGCTTCCGGGATCGGCGAAAGGATGAGGTTTCCGTTCTGGACGGGGCTGGTGACATTCATCCCGTCAACCATCACCACGTTGCCGATATAGCTGCGGCCATTGGCGCTGATCGCGGGAGTCTGGGTTCCGAAGTTGTCCGCAAACCCTCCCGGAGATTCTCCCTGGGCGCGTGTGCCCGTTCCCGAGACACCCGGCGCGGCAGCCAGCGTATCCCAAAGATTGCGATTGGCCTCAGGCAGGTCGCGGACGGTCTGGGACTCGAGCGTGGTTTCAAGACGGCTGTCGTCAGTGTTAATTGTGGGTGGCGCCACCTCGACCAGGACGCTCTGTTCAGCCGTTGCCACATGCAACGTCAGATTGATGCCCTTGGTTTCGGCAGTGCTGAGCGTGAATTGGGATTCTTCCTTTCTGAAATTGGGGGCCTCTACCGACACAACATAGTTCCCCGGTGCGAGGCTGCTAAAGCGATAAAAGCCGGCATTGTCGCTTGCCGTGGATTGCAGAATGCCAGTGTCCACACTGCGCAGATGGACTGTTGCGTTGGGAATGGCAGCCTGATTCTGATCCGTCACAATACCTTGCACGTTGCCGCTGTACTGGGCGAAACAGGTGACGGTGGCGAGCAGCAGAAAGAACAGGCCGATCCTGTTGCGATACTTTGGCGTAAGCTTCCTCGCAGGGCGAGAAGCAAATAGCCCCAGGACGCCGGTGCGTTGTTGCCGATTGGGCACAGGTAACCGGTCCTTGTTCGTGGTCTTCATCAGTCGCCTCCTACCAGTCGTGAAATGTCGCCTGGACCGC
>JASHVU010000087.1 GCA_030044455.1 Acidobacteriaceae bacterium
GCGGCATCCGATGCCGAGGCGCCCAGGAAGATTTCGCTGTTCACGCAGACGACAGCAGCACGCACAGGAGCCTGCTTCCCCATCGCAGATCGAATGGCCCTGGGCCGGGTCTTGCGGATCAGCCGGCTCCAAAGAGCCGGAGCTTTGCGTACCGCGTCGCCCGCTTCAACAAAGACAAATGCCTGTGTGTACCAGAAATTGGCCACGGGCGTGGTTACAACGTCCTGATCCCGGTAAACCTGGCCGGCCAGAAGTTCCGGATCGAAGCTCGATTTCAGCACTGCCGTGGTCTTGGCGGAATTGGATTCACCGAGCATGTAAATCAGCGGAAGCGTTTCCAGTGATTTAGCTCCGGCCCGTTGGGCGGTGGCGAGCCGTTTTTCCGCGTCGCGCAGCATGGTATTGAGATCGGAGCCACCCGGCATCTTCATGGTGGCTGCATCGCGGCGCTTATCACGGAAATGCAGAAACAGGATGATGGCGGCGACCGCAGCGCCCATCAGCACAAGCAGAATGCGCAGGACGACAAGGGCCGTTCCGGTAATTCCCAGCAGAGGCCCGGCGAGCCAGGCCAGCACGACGGAAAGAATCAAGACAAGAATCGAGACCAGAATGGGCAGCACGTCAAGCTCCTATTGCACAGTCACTCCGGCATTCTGAACCTGGGAAACTCCGGAACCAAGAAGAATCTCGTATCCACCGAATGCGATCACCACCAATCCCGCCAGCACGAGTGTTGCAACCAGCAGCGCCCGGGTCCAAGGATCGCGGCTGCGCGGGGCGGGAACTTCAGGAGCGGCAATCGCGGGCATCAGCCGCGCCGCGCCGCGGATGCGGGCAATCTTTTCCCGCGCTGCGCGCAGCAACTGGTGCAGTTCGCCGCTGTCACCGAGCGCATACCGGCCGCGATAACCCATTTCCAGACAGAGGCAGTGCAATTCCAGGGTGTCGGCGGTTTCGGCGGAGTCCTGCGCGCTCAGCTGACCCTGCAGATTGCGGAAAAAGGCCTCACCGGCAAGGTGGCCACCGAAGAGTTCCTCCTGCAGCGGCCGGCGCGACCAGTCTGCAAAGACCGGGCTCTGCAGGTTGAGCACGCTTTCGTCGAGAAATGCAACCGTGGCAAAGACTCCCATCTGCACGGTCTCGCTGGAGTAGCCGAGCGCTCGCCCATCCTGCATGGCCGACTGCAACGAGCGGCGCATCTGGGCGCGAAAACTTTCAGAGTCCTGAACCTGTTGGCGCTGAAAGCGCACTCGCAGAATGCCGGTGAGAACTTCTTGAAAGCACAGGGAGAGATTGTTGACGCGTGCGGTGCCCATTACGATGACTCCACGATGACAGTGATTTCGAATTCAGGCCGCGAGATTTCGCCGGGAACGTAAAGGCCTACGGTGCGCGTTTGCAGGATATGTTCCCAGCATGGGCCGGTGGTGTCAATTGCAAAGTATTGCATGTCTGCCTCGGCACGAAGCGATGTTGGCGGGACGGGAAGATGGGTTAACGTCATGCCGGGCAGCGCGCGCTTTACCAGCTCGGGTACGAACTTGAGCGAACACACCTTCACCAGCCTTGGAATCAGTTTTAGCAACTCCGACTCGCCCAGGTCAGAGCGCATGCCCAAAATCCATCGTGCCCGGCGCAGGCACCGTTCATCGCGCACTTCCGCACCGTGAATATATGGCTCGGATTGATGAAAATCGAGTGTCACAGTATTCGACGGCACCACAATCTCGAGATGGCGGCGAATGTGCGCGTCCAGAGCCCGGAATGCCGGCCGAGGGTTGCGATGGTCGTAGGAGGGAAGCTGCCGGGGATCGGAGTCGACGGCAAATGTACAAAGCGCGCCAGCCAGCCGTGAAAGCTCGATGAATACATCTTCAGGATGCGCGTGGCTGGTGGTCACGAGGTGCTGCAAGGGCGGTATGGCGTTGTGCAATGCATGGAGAAACCAGTAATTGGCGACGTCAAGCGCCGCAGTGCCCGCCTCGAACCGGCCATGCCGCCGCGCGCTCCGCGACACGGTTGCGCTTTTTTCTCCAATCGCATCGAGCAGCCGGCGAACCAGCAGCATGAGGGATTCGCTGGCGCTCAGGCGCAGGCACGGTGGAATGAACTCCTCGTCGAAAATCAGGTGCCCGCGGCCATCGCGAAGCACATGAGCGATGGGAATGGAGAGCACTTCAGAGGTCAGTTCGGCTTCTGTCGTCAAGCGGATGTTTTTCTGTCCCAGATCAATCTCGCGCTCGTCGATGCCGTTGGTTTCGTCACGCAGCATGCGCTGCATAGGCGAAAACCGGCTGCCGTTTGCAGTTGTGCCAAGGTCGCAATCGAAACCGTTATCCCTGCGGACGGGAACGGTCAGATAGAGCGGAAGCACCGCGTCGGTGGAGGGAAAGACCTCGAGCAGATTGCGCATCGGCGGAGGCGGATCGGAGTTGGGTATCTCGAAGGCCAGCCCGTCGGGAAAGATTCCCGAGACATGCAGGAGGGATGCCGTTCCGTTGCGGATTGCCTTCGCGTCCAGCTCGGCGTGCAGCAGCCCCCACGGCTCCCGCCATAGGCTGGCTGCGAGGAACGCCATGGAGTCTTCGAAATAACGACTTTGCGTCTGGAAATGATGCGGGCCCAGGTACATGCCTTCGGACCAGACGACCCGTGAGAGGAATTTCATAGTAAACAAACCGTTTGGCAAACGTGACTGTTAAGCGGTCCACGGTCCAATGCGCTGGGAAAGGAGATGGTTAAACTCCCTCGCAAACTACCCCGACCCTGCTGCCATCAAGCGTGCTTGCATCCTAGGATGCCAGCCCTTTACTGTCAAGCCAAGGGAATGTAGTCTAAGTCTCCGGAACCTTCTAATTGTCTACGGCTACGGTGGTGATCGATGAATGCGCCCAGATCTCCCTTCGACGAGACCGATGCTCCCGGCAAGAAGGACCCGGTCGCGAGCCAGTCTTCGAGTGCGACCGGACTCTTCAGTACTGCCCCGCCTGTATCCGCTCGCGCGGAGGAAGATCTGCTGGCGTCCCTATTGAAAGGGCCAGAGAGTGCAATGCCCGCTCCCGCTCCACCGGTTGCAGCGGCGCCAACGGCTCAACTTGAGGTTCCGCTCCAGGCGCTGCCTTCGGTGGCCGCAACTCCCGGCATGCCGGCTCCTGCTCAAGCCCCGCCAGCGCCGGCAGGTTCTGGTGAATTCACAAGAATGCTGCAGTCGCTCAAGTCCTCTGAGCCTGCGACGCCCCCGGCTCCCGCCCCGATATCCAGGCCCTCAGTAGAACTCGCAAGGTCATTCACTCCCGTGGCCGTAGAAAAAAACTTCTCGACGGAGCCGGCAGCGCCGGCAGAAACCCATCGCGAACCCGCACCGTCTACTGCTGCTTCGTCGCCTGGCAGTTTCACACAGATGTTCAGTTCGATGGAATCGAAAACTGCCGAGCCGATGCCGTCTACCCCTGCGCCACCGGCATCGGATTCGACCTCCGCCGTTTCTGAGCCGCCTCCGCCAGCGGCCGCTGGTCCGGGTGAATTCACAAGAATGCTGCAGTCGCTCAAGTCAAAGGAGCCTGCGGAGCCTTCCGGATTTAACCCGGTGTCTCGACCGTCAGAAGAACTGGCCAGCTCATTTAGAACCGTAGCTGTGGAAAGAAGCTTCTCGATTGAACCGGCGGCGCCGGCAATCCCCCTTCGCGAAACCCCGCCGCCTGCTGCTCCTTCGTCCTCAGGGAGCTTCACGCAAATGTTCAACTCGATGGGGTCAGAGCCGGGGGAACCTGCCGCACCAGCGCCTGCCACACCAGCGCCTGCCACACCAGTTTCGTCGGGTGCTGGCGAGTTTACGCGGATGTTTCAAGGGCCTGCGCCAGCCGCTCCTCGCCAGCCGGTTCAGCCCCCGCCGCCTGTCAAAGCGCCGGCGACGGCTGAGCCTGGCGCATTCACTCGCATGTTCTCGCAGTCAGGTCCGGCTCAGGCCCCGCACGAGGATCCGCTCAAGTCGCTTCGGCAGGAACCCGCCCCAGAGCGCGGATTGCAGTTCCAGGCAACTCCCGCACGTGCACCGGAGCCCGCTATTCCCGCGCAGGGCGGCTTTACACAACTGCTGCAGGCGCTCAACCAGCCTGCGCAGAAACCGGCCGAGCCGCCCCTTGCCCCACCGCCTCTGTCGGCTTCGGCTCCTACTCCCTCGGCCGGAGGTTTCACTCAGCTACTCCAGACACTTTCTTCGCAACCGGCCGCGTCCGTATCGCTGCCGCCTCCGGCTGCAGTTCCGCCGGTCGCAGCGGCGCCGCTGGCGCCGTCTCCAATGACTTTTCCCTCAGCCGCGCCGCCAACGCTGCCGCCTGCACCTGCGCCTCCGATGTCCAGTGGTCCTGGCGAGTTCACTCGGGTGATATCCGGCTCGGCGCTGCGCGAGATTCAGGGTCAGGCTGCTCCACCGGCCGCACCGCCGGCTGCTCCACCGGCAAGTCCAGCCGCGTGGGCTCCGCCCCCCATGCCGCAGATGCCTCGAATGCCCGCATCTCCAGTGGCGCAGCAGCCCCCCGCGGCGGCGCCTCATTTCACGCCGCCGGCATTTGCGTTCCCGCCTGCGCCTGCGCCGCCTCCACCCGCTCCCGCACCGCCCGGAGGCTTGCCCAAGTACCTGCTTCCACTGTTGCTCACGCTGGGCTTTCTGGTAGTAGCCCTGCTCATCATCCTCATCTTCGTGCTGGTCAAACACAAATAGCGGCTGGCACAAGCAACGGCAGGCGCTCACTCGGGATTGGCGAAGAGGAAGATCAGCTCCATTTCGGGATTGGGGATTTCGCCGGGCATGTATACGGCAAAGTTGCGCGCGCGCACCACGGCTTCCCACACCGGTCCGCTCTGGTCGAGGCTGAAGTACTGGTAGCGCAGCTTCACCGGGACAGCCCTCGGCGGTACGGGAACATGTGTCATCTTCAGCCCCGGCAGCGCCTGCCGAATGAGCTGTTCGATATGCGTGGCCGAACAGGCCTTGGCCAGCGCCGGAACGCGAGCGATCAGGTCGGCCTCCTTCATGTCGGAACTTATGGCCAGATAAGGACGCGAATTCTCAAAGTAGCGGTCCTTGTCGATGGCCGTCGCGTAAATGGAATCGCGCAGCGGTTTCAGTGGTAAGGCAACAAAGTTGCTGGGTACAACCGTTTCAAGCAACTCGGCGATCACCGCATCCAGGGCCAGAAAGCAGGGACCAAGGCGCTCGTGCTCATATTTGGGCAGGTCGCGCGGCTCGATTTTCGACGAGAACGTGGTCAGCGCCCCGGCCAGCGAAAGCATGTGCAGAAACGCAGTTTCAGGATGCACGTGGGTTGAGTCCAACATATGCCGCAGCTGCGGCATGTGCACGTTCATGGTATAAAGCAGCCAGAAGTTGGCGATATCTGAAGCGCTGAAATCGGCCAGCGATTGATTGCGCTGCCGCCGGGAGCCGGCAAGCTGGCTGCTGCGTGAGATGAGGGTTTCGATCTGTCCGCGCAGAATGCCGGTAAGCAGTTCGTTGCCCTTGATGTTAAGAAGCGGCGGCACAAACTTTGGATCATGCCGGTAACCGCCAGCCTCGGTTCGTTCAATTTGAGCCAGAGGGAGCAGGACGGCTCCTTCAAGGTTTTCACCTTCAGCCAGAATCTGCAGGTTCTTCCGCGCCAGCGAAATGGGCTTTTCCACGCCGGAGCTGTTTTCGTCGCGCAGCATCTGCATTTCCGCATAGAAACGCGTGCTGGCGCCCATGTGCTGAAGTTCCACATTCATGCCTCCCGGCCGGTCCTGCGGCACCGCCAGAAAGAGGGCGCAAGAATTCTTGCCCTCAGGAAAACATTCCTCCAGGGTGCGCGAAGCGGGCGGCGCGTCGCAGGCAGGCAGGTCGAGCAACAAGCCATCCGGGAAGATGCCGGATGCCTCGGTCACATTGAGCAACCCCTGGCTCAATCCGGCGGCGTCGATCTGCAGAGTTTTGAAGCCCCAGTTGCGGAAGAATAACGCTCCGGCGAGGAAACGCAAGGTATCCTCGAAAAACCGGTCCTGGGCCTGCAAATGTTGCGGCGACAAAAATACGCCTTTTGACCAAACAACGGGCTGCAACTGTCGCATGCGCGCATCTCCTGTCTAGAGCCTGTTATTAGCTTTCCCGCAGGCGTCGGTGCGAGCGAAAATCGCGCCAGACGCGGCGGAGGACGAAGACTTTGGCCATTCCAAGACGAGGACGACAACAAAGTATGGCGCGATTTACGCCGCAACCCGGAGGGCTGGGGCCAATTTTGCCCATCTCTTTGTCGCTCATCGCTAGCAGACACCCGGTATGCGTCGCTCCTCGCTTCGCGATCTGAGCAAAATTGGCTCCCAGCGACACCTACGCGATAGTTAATAACAGGCTCTAGGGGCTTGAGTATACATCGGCGGCTCTACAAGGGAGTCTGCGCGGCTCGAATCGCGTACCGGGCAGGCAGCGCAGCCGCGCCCGCTTCCCTCCGGAATGAGCCCGGATTGCTCATCGGATGAATATCTCGCAAAAACAAGAAGTGAAAAGAAATTCCAACCGGAATTACTACGCACGGAGACGCATGCGGAGCGCTGCCTGACCGAGGCCCAGATAAAAAACCGCACGCAAGGGCTTGACACGACGTATGGTGCGGGCAATAATCGAGTGGCTTCGGGTACAAGCGCAAAGACCACCCTCCACTGTCGGGGATGGATGCGCGCCCAAGAAATGTGGGGCCTCGGGTACCGGCGCAAAGACCATCCCCAATGTTGCGGATCAATGCGCCCCAGGAAATAGATACAAAGAAAAACTCTGAATAGCGGAAAGTAATTTCATTTTCATTTCTGCTACTGGGTGCGTACCTCCCCTGCACGTGGGCCTTGGAGATAACTATGGCCAGAGAAAGTACACAGCACAAGCTGGATCGCGTCCGTTCACCACGCGTGCACATCACCTACGACGTCGAGATCGGCGACGCCATCGAACTGAAAGAACTTCCCTTCGTGATGGGAGTTCTGGGAGATCTGACCGGGCAACCTGAGCAACCGCTCGCCGCCCTGAAGGATCGCAAATTCGTCGAAATCAACCCCGACAACTTCGACACCGTCCTGAAGGGCATGCAGCCCCATTTGGCGTTTTCAGTTCCCAACAAACTGAGTGACGACCCCAATGCAGGACAGATCGGAGTCAACATCAAATTTGAAAGCATGGATGACTTCAGCCCTGAAAATGTGGCCAAGCAGGTCGGGCCTCTGAAGGAACTGCTCGATCTGCGCACGCGGCTCTCCGATCTTCGCGGGAGCCTGCAGGGCAACGAAAAACTCGACGAAGCGTTGTTCGAGGCGGTTTCGAATACCGAATCGCGAGAGAAGCTGAAAGCTGAACTGGGTAAGGGCGGAGGTGGCGAATGAGCGCACATGACACAGCCGTAGCGGCTCAAGGGGAAAAGGCTGCAGAGACTACGGAACAGGGGCTTCTCGATCAGATCGTAGCCCAGGGCCGCTTTGCACGCGATACTGCGTCACTTGAACGCGGGCGCGACATGGTCAAGGAGTTTGTGGCCCAGGTACTGGATGGGCATATGACTCTGAGCCGCGATGCAGAGGCATCAATTCAGGCGCGCATCGCGCAAATCGATCGGCTGATCTCGCTCCAGCTCAACGAGATTCTCCACTATCCGGCCTTCCAGAAACTGGAAGGCACCTGGCGCGGCATCAAGTACATAATCGACCAGTCTGAAACCAGCGAAATGCTGAAGATCAAGGTGCTGAACGTCT
>JASHVU010000810.1 GCA_030044455.1 Acidobacteriaceae bacterium
GTAGGCCGACTCGCGCATGGCCGGTGACTGACATGGCCGGCCGGTAGGCATCATGTGCCGGCAAGTGCGGCATCCGGATTTCGTGGTTCCCATACCCTCACCCCTCTACGGAATTCTGCGGCTAACCAGTGTGTTTTCAGATGGCTCAGGCCGCTCGTTTCCGTAAATTTATGAAAACGCACATCACTTACGACAGATTCCTTTGAATCAATCCCTTATGGTAATCAAAAGCGACTGGGCATCTGACAAGTCAAGAGTAGCGAATTCGGGGGAAATGGCGTGCAAAGGCGCAGCGGTGAAGGAATCAATTATTTCAAGGGTTTGCGGAGGAAGCCGAGACCGAGGGGCTTGACGAGGAGAAACGGCCTCGAGTCTTATTCGTTATGCTCTTGATGAGAGGCAACCCACATTGCTTGAGCCGCTGCGCTTTATCTGGAATGCAACTCGCGGTCACCGGTTGACCCCGTGGCGAAGCCCTTATCTTCGCTGGCGGATCGAAACCTATTCGGGCAAGAAGGCCGAGACACTGACGCTGTCGAGTATCTTTGCTTTTGCTTGGGCTTCGCGATGGGAGCTCTTGAGTTTTCTTACGTGGACCGGACAGGTAGAGCGCGAGGCGAAGCGGAAGAGCTGACGCGAACCCCGCCACCGATCGTCTAACCTTAATCGAATGATGATTCGCGTTCTCTTTCCTAAGCTCTGCATCTGCCTTTCTCTCATCGTTGACGCGGCGGCGCATGCGCAGCAATTACCGCCGGTCGAGCCGCCCAAGCCGATGCCGTCCACGGCTCCCAATGGGCAAACACTGCAGGTAACGACGACCGAGGTGCTGGTGCCGACGCTGGTTGAGAAAAAGGACGGCGCGGTGATCTACGGTCTCAAGGCAAGCGACTTTGTCGTGGAAGACGACGGGGTTCCGCAGAAGATTCGCGTGCAGGAGGAGATGGATACCGCGCCGGTGGCACTGGTTGTGGCAGTGGAAGAAGGCGGGGCCAGCGTGCTGGAATTCGATAAGCTGGCGCATCTTGGTCCGCTGCTGGATGAGTTTCTTGCCGAGCCCGGCAGCCGAGTTGCGCTGATCGGTTTTGATTCGCAGCCGCACCTGATTCAGGACTTCACCCATGCCGGAGACGAGATTAACAACGAGCTCCGACACCTTGAACCCGGCGATGGCGGCGCAGCAATTCTGGACACCGTTGCGTATGGCGTAAGCCTGCTTGAGTTGCAGCCGAAGAAGTTTCGGCGGGTGCTGCTGGTGGTAAGCGAAGAGCGCGACCACGGCAGCAAACACACCAAGCCGGTGCAGTTGATCAAGAGCATTGGCGAGTCGGATGTGCTGGTGCTGAGCGTGTCGTTTTCTCCGTCGCGCGCGGAGTTTTTGCACGACGCCGCAGACAATGGCGACGACCGGACGCTGAGCATGGTTTCAGCGCTGGCCATGGCGGTGAAGGCTTTCAAGAAAAACGTGAGCAAAGAGATTGCCCAGATGAGCGGCGGCGAGTACACCACGTTCACCAACGACAAGAAGTTTGAGGCGCGGGTGGTAGAGGCGGCATCGCACACGCGGAACCGATATTTGATCACGTTCAGTCCGTCGAATCCGAAACCGGGACTGCATGCGATTACGGTGAATACGGCGGTGGATTACGGGGCGCGAATTGTGGCGCGGGCAGATTACTGGTCGGATCAGGGTCAGTGAAAAGCGTTGCCCGAGCGTTGGAATGCGGACGTTTTGGCCATCTGACCCGAGTTAAGACCTCCCTCATTTGGTTTGGATTGGTCACGGTCTTTGCTGCAAACGGAGTTATCGAGCTGGGCAAGGTGCGCAGGCGCGAAAGCGAATCGCGAAAAGAGGAATTGTAGGGAGCAGATGTTTCATCGCCGCTAAAGAAGGCACGAGGTAGCGGGTCGATTCACAAAAAGGCGTCTCTCAGGGGCAAAAGCCCGGTGGTATTTTCCGGCCCTTATGGCACGAATCAATTCGTGCCCTTTCAAAACGGCGAGTTTTTCAGGCGGCAGTGAAGCAGTACGTTGTTACAAGATCTTTTCGAATGAGTTCCTCGGCAGCGATAAACCCGCGCCCTTTCAAATCCGGGAGCCCAGAAGGCTTTCTTTCACCGGCTTCTCTGACGCCAGGCAAATTTTGACGATCTCGAAGACGATAGTGGTGGCGTAGGTGACGGCGAGCCAGACAAACACTTCTTCAACGGGCAGCCCGGCCCAGGCACCGATAAACAGACCGATCATCTGGTCTTGCTGAAAACCCCACCAACCGTAGGGAACGGCGAGCGTCGCCTCCCAGAACATGCTGATGAGCAGGATCATGAAGATGGTGAGGCTGAAGGCGCGCCAGTTGATGAGTCGGCGCGCGGAATCGAAGAGGCTCATGGAGGGAACCATGGCGCCGAAAACCAGGAATGTGAAGTACGCGGGAAAGCCTTCGGGCGAGTGCGAGAGGAGTTTCTTATAGAGAACGGCTGCGGCGACGAGAATGATTGCGGCGATCAGCGAGGCGGGATGGAACTTGAGAAGGCGGTTGATTTGGCGGGACTCGGCCCCGTAATTGGGGACAGCGTAGGCGGAGAGCCAGTATTCATTGAGCCAGAGGTAGATGAGGAGCACGGCGATAAAGCCGGAAAAGTAGAAGACGTACTCCTCGATGGGAACGCTGCCGCCGAGGACGGGCGTGTCGAAGCCGAGTGTTGCGTCCTTGTTGGGAAACGTGAAGAAGCGCGAGGCGAAAAAGAAGTCGAGGGCGCATCCGAGCGGGCCAAGGATGGCGATGGTTAGCCAGAAGGCGCGTTTGGGGATCTGGACGCCTTCAGAGGGAACGAGCCACCCGGCGATGACCAGAATGGGGACAAGGAAGAGAAGCAGGCTGACAGTGTAGCCGTGGGGCGTGGGATTGGGGCCGGGGATGGAGATGGTAGCGGGGACGCGGACGGTGTGCAGCGTGAGGCCCGCGGGGATGGCGACGAAGGCGAGCATGGCAATGACCAGCCATACGCTTTGCTTCGGGCTTGGGGGATTGGGGCGCATGGATTCGGGCCTCACCGGAAGTCGCTGGAGATGGAAACGATTCTACGCGCAAGTTGCGCGTTCTATGGAAGAAGAATTGCGTGCGGGGGAAGAATTGCCGGGCAGTATTTCGAAGTCTCCGGTCAAGGAAAGACATGCCCAGGTGCTGCAGCCTCACTCATTTATTGAGGGGTTCATTGCACGACTGCAATCGCGCCCGTTTCAAAGCCCCGAGGAGCGGAAGCGCGCGTGTGCGGATGCGTTTTCAAGTCTGAGTCGTCTTCGCCGCAATTTCCCCTTTGAGAGCTGTTCATGTTAGTCTCGTTAAAGACACTTGAGAAGTGGACCTGAGAAAACGTAGGAGTAATTCACGCCGTGCTGGCGACTCAAAAGAAATCTGACCTGATTCAACGCTTCCGCACCCACGATACCGACACCGGATCCCCCGAAGTCCAAATCGCGATTCTGAGTGAGCGTATTGGTGAGCTTACCGAGCATTTCAAGACACACAAGAAGGATCACGCATCCCGGCGTGGACTTTTGATGCTGGTGAGCAAGCGCCGCCGTTTGCTGGATTACCTGAAGTCGCACGATTCGGACCGCTATCGGGACGTGATCGGCAAACTCGGGATCCGCAAGTAGACGAGAAAGCCAACGTTGACCCGGAAGCGCCCAGACCGGATATTGGTCACGGTCCCTGATGACGAATCAAATTGGGGCCCTGGTGTACCTGGCGGCTTTGACATGCTGCCGGGGAAGGCGCCGGGGTGTCGATGGGGTTCGCGGGTTGGTCGAACCGCAGCAATTCAATCCGACGAAATGCCTCCCTCGGGGGCTAAAGCCCCGTTCCATTTATTAAGGGCATCATCGGCACGACTGAAGTTGTGCCCTTTCAAAACGTCAGAGGTTAGAGCCCCAAGCTATTACCCTGCAGTCAACGTATGGGTTGAAGCCCGTACCCTTCAGGCTGGCACCTGCGCGAAGCGGGCGATCCCTGCCACAAGTTTCCCAAGCGA
>JASHVU010000811.1 GCA_030044455.1 Acidobacteriaceae bacterium
AAGTTCAACCTGAAGAATTTTGAACTGGGCATCCAATCGCTGATCCGCTTCCTCGAAGAGGCGGGCAGCTGATGAAAACCAAAGCTCCACGTGGCACTCCACACGCCCTGATTGGTGATCGGGTTGCGTCAGGGCGGAGGCATTCGGGAGAAAATCACGTTGCAGATGTAACATCTCGCTGCCCGCTTAAACTCAAGGCTTCAATGTCGTCGGGCGCCTCGTCATTGTTTGAAATTCATTAGATGTGGGTGTTAATTGTCATTCAGCGTGAGATGAGTGATGGCAATCGATTTATTTTGCTATGTGAACAAGAATAAGCAAGATGCCTCGGAGATTATTTCCCGGTTGCAACGCTGCTATGTCGACTTATTGACGGTGTCGTATGTGTTTTCGCATCCGGCAGAGGCATCGACCATAGGTAAGGAAATTGCTTCCGATTATGGTTTTAACGCCATAACGCAATTCTTATTGTCTCTAAATGTAAGAAGCGAAATTGCAAGAATGAGAGAAGCCGAAAGTATTCTGAAATCCGCGTTTGGCGAGGAGAACATTCTCATTCTGTGGGAGAATGAGTTGAAGCACTGACTGATGGCAGGTGGTTCACTCATCGCTCGAGGAGCTGCGGCTCTCGCGGGCAGAAACTGAAATCGCATGGGATTTCCCTGGCAACCGGTTCCGGAGTCAATCTCTGCCTTCATTCTCGCCGGCGGCCAATCGCGCCGCATGGGCCAGGACAAGGCTCTTGTCACTCTCGCGGGCAAACCCCTCATTGCTCATGCACTCTCAATTCTCCGCGAAGCCGGTTTCTCGCCGACCATTGCCGGCGCCCGCTCCAATCTCTCGCGATTCGCTCCCGTCGTCCCCGACGCCAAGCCCGATCTCGGCCCGCTTGCCGGCATCTGCGCCGCCCTCGAATCCTGCTCTGCCGGTTACGCGGTCTTCCTCCCCATTGACCTGCCTCTTCTTCCGCCATCTCTGATCACTTATCTCATACACCACGCGCAAATCACCTCATCTCCTGTCACGCTCCTCTCTATCAGTGGCGTCGCCAACACATTTCCCGCCGTCCTCGATCGTTCCGTCCTCCCCACACTAAAAACCGAGCTCTCTGCCGGCCGCCGCGGTTGTCTGGCCGCATTCCATGCTGCCGCTCAAATTCTCGGCCAGCCCGTCTCCGTCGTTCCCGTCGAATTCCTCGCCCAATCCGGCCACGCCGCTCATCCCGAAGGCCTGCCCGCCGGCTTCTGGTTCCTCAACGTCAATACGCCTGGTGATCTCAGCCGGGTCGAACGGCATTTCGCACTGCAAATCGCGTAAGCTTGAACTCAAATGGATGCAGCCAAGCCCAGCGACGGTGAAGGCCCGGCAAACAACCCCACGCCGGGCTCCGAGCGTCTGTCCCCCGACCCCGATCATCCCGAAGATTTCAATCTCGAGCTCAGCTTGACCATGGCCGAAATCGCCGAGGCCGAACCTCAGGAACCCGTTGTGCGATCCGCAGCGCCCTCTGAGGGTCCAGCCAAACCCATCATCTGCTTCGACAACGTCTTCATCTCGTTTGCTGGCCGGCCGGTCCTTGAAAACGTCAGCTTCCATGTTGAGCGCGGCCAGACCCTCTGCATCCTGGGCCGAAGCGGCGTAGGCAAATCGGTTTCTCTGCGCCTTCTCATGGGCTTCCTCCAGCCTGATTCCGGCTCAATCCGCGTTGAAGGCAAAGAGATCGTGGGAATTGGCGAAGAGGGAATGCGTCCCATCCGCAAGCGAGTCACAATGGTCTTCCAGAACGGCGCGCTTTTTGACTCACTGAGCGTGCGCGAGAATGTCTCTTTTGCCCTTCGCGAGCGCGGTGGGCTGGATGAAGACCAGATTCTACAGCTTGCCGAGAGGCTCATTGAGATGGTTGGGGCCAGTGACGTTCTCGAAGCACTTCCGGCGAGCCTTTCCACCGGCCGCAAGCGAGCCGTAGCCATCGCCCGGGCTCTCGCCGCCCAGCCTGACGTTGTCCTTTACGATGAACCCACCACCATGGTTGATCCCATCATTGCTCGCCGCCTCGGCAACCTCATCCAACGCCTCAAGTACCAGCTCGGCTTTACCAGCATCGTTGTTACCCACGACATGCGCTTCGCCGAGCGCCTCGCCGATACGGTTCTGTTTCTTCACCAGGGAAAGGCAAGCTTTTTCGGTCCCCTAAGCCAGTTTCTCACCTCTGCCGATCCCGATGTCCAGCAGTTCCTTTCGCTGGATGCATATGTATTACCTTCGGCCTAAAGCCAATGTGAGCTCGTAGTGCAAATTCACAAGTTTTTGCTTGCCTTAATCAGGTCGACGCGCCATGCTTGAAGTGTAAGTTCCTCCGTCGGGCTCCCTAAGCGGCAGTCGTTAAGAAACCGAAAAAATGACGCCAATCCGCTTTTGGACGATTGGCTAAATTGTTTATAATTGCTTTGAGTTCATAGGTTTCAAGAATGTGTCGTAATGCTTGGCGTCTTCGCTGCCTGGTGAAGTAGCCTTTCATCGCAAATGGCGGCACAACAGGTCGCGCAGGTGTTCAACAGATTGATACAACCTCGAATCCGACCCTTTGCTCTTCCGCTGTGGGGTCATTGACAGGCAGTTGAATGATCGTTAGAACCGGGGCAGACTGGCACGTATGACAACCACTGTGGCTATACCTGAAACTGCAGCGAATTCTTAATCACTCTCAAATCGGTCGAAGAGCGATCGGTTATCGTGGGTTGGAATTGATGAGGTAACCTCGTTTCCAATATCGTCATCTAAAGCAGTGACTCCTTAGTAGCTTGGGCTTTGGGTCCTTGAAATACTTTTCAAAAGCGGATTGGTTCCCCCACCCCTCTGCTGTTGTTTCTTACTCAGTTTATTGAGGTACGTACGCGTCTATGGCGAGTTCCGATTTCTGGCAGAGACTATCAGCGTCAGTGGCTTCTTCCGCGGACAGGGAAGCGGTTCTGACGGGAAGCTCTGCGCACGGCACGCGCGGCACAATCAAGCTTTGGATGGCGCTTGATATCGTTACCGTGATTGGCGCCGCCGCGCTCGCTACGATGTTCGAGCTCCACACTGGCCCTTTAGCCGGTGCAAAGGGCTTCTGGCGCGGGACACTGTTTCACGCCAGCTCCAAGTGGATTCTTTTGGGGCTGCTTTGCGGTTTTATCATCTCTCTTGTCATTACCAGCAGGCGTCTCAACCTCTACGATCCGAGTCGCCTTACCAGCTTTCTTCATGAGCAGAGGTTGAGCCTGCAAGCCTGTCTCACTTCAGGCCTTTTGCTCACCGGCACACTCTTCCTGGTCCACGCTTACGATATTCAGCGCGGCATCGTTCTCATCACGCTGGTTCTGGTTACGGTTTCGTTGGGAGTGCGCAGGTGGTTCTACCGTTTGCTCCTGTACCACCGTTTCGATCGCGGCATCGGCACGCGCAATGTGCTCATCGTTGGCACCGGTCCTGAAGCACATGCCCTCCGCCATCATCTCGAAAGTATTCGCCACCTCGGTTACAGCTTTAAGGGTTTCATCGAGCTTCCCAACTGTTCGTCGCGCTTTGCCACGCCTTCAATCGACATCGCCGGATCTGTGGAGGATCTCTTCCAGACTGTTCGGAAGCAGTTTATTGACGAGATATTCTTTACCACACCCTGCGAGCGCGGCATCATTCAGGATGCAGTTGAGGGAGCGCGTGTCAAGGGCATCAACCTGCGCGTGGTCCCCGACATGTACGATGGTCTGGCATGGAACAGCCGCATCGAATACGTTGGCCAATTTCCGACCATTCCTTTGCATTGCGGAGAGGTTCCTGAACTCGGACTATTCCTCAAACGCCTTTTCGATATCGTTTTTTCGGGCCTTGCGCTGATACTCCTCTCGCCGGTCCTTATCGCCGCTGCCGTCGCTGTTAAACTCGACTCACCCGGCTCGGTCTTCTATCTTTCTGATCGAATCGGCAAAAAGGGCGTGGTCTTCCGCTGTATCAAGTTCCGCACGATGGTTCGGGACGCCGACAACCACCGGGCGGAACTTATGCACATGAATGAGCGTGACGGCGTGCTATTCAAGGTCACAAACGATCCCCGCGTCACCCGCCTGGGCCGCTTCCTCCGCAAGTTCTCTCTCGATGAGCTTCCCCAGTTCATCAACGTTCTTAGAGGCGAAATGAGTATTGTAGGTCCGCGCCCGCCCATCGGATCTGAAGTCAAGCAATACAACCTCAACCACCTCCGCCGCCTCGACGTTACACCCGGGATTACCGGCCTTTGGCAGGTGCAGGCCCGTCAGGACCCCTCCTTCGCCAGCTACATATCCCTCGACGTCCACTACATCGAGAATTGGAGTCTGTGGCTCGACTTCAAGATCATCATGCGCACCGTCGCCGTCGTCTTGAGCGGCACAGGCACGTGATTGAATCCTCATCCATGCCCCGGTTCTCAGCATTTCAGCAATGGCCGCTCGTTCATGGGCGGCAAGTGCGTTTTATCAGCTCATTGCGCGACGCGATAAACTAGAAGTGTGAGGAT
>JASHVU010000812.1 GCA_030044455.1 Acidobacteriaceae bacterium
TGGAAGCGATGACGACGCGTGCGCCAACCGTCAGTGGCAAATAGAGTTCAAGGCCTGCGATGTCAAAGGACAGAGTGGTAATTGCCAATAACGTATCGCTGGACGCGATACCAGGCTCACGTTGCATTGAGGTCAGAAAATTCACCAATGCGCGATGCTGGACTTGGACTCCTTTTGGCGTTCCGGTTGAACCAGACGTATACAACACATATGCCAGATCTTCGCTCTGCCGGCCGGTCTGCTCGATATCTTCCGCCTTTGATATTGAAGGCAATGCGTCAATACAAACTTCTCTTATCGAGTGCGATGGAATTAGCTTTAGCAATTTCCTTTGAGTTAGCAGCACGAGCGGTTGTGCATCCTGCAACATGAACGCTAACCGTTCGGACGGGAACGAAGGGTCCAGGGGGACATAGGCGCCGCCCGCCTTCAGGATTCCCAGAAGACCAACTACCATCTCCAACGAACGCTCCACGCAAATCGCGACGAGGGTATTTCGACCCACCCCAAGCTTCTTTAGGTACGCTGCTAATCGATTTGCCCGATCCGCGAGCTGCAGGTAGGTCAGGCGGTCGTCTCCAAAAGCTACAGCGACAGCGTCAGGAGTCCGGGCGACTTGCTCGTCAAACAGTTCATCAAGACTCTTATCTTCTGGATAACCGATCTCCGTCTGATTCCAGTCGATGACGCTCTGCCGGCGTTCATCTGGTGTCATGATCGAAATGTTTGCGATCTTTGCACCTGGATCAGCAGCCACGGCTTCCAGTATCGATTCATAATGACCCAGCATGCGCGAAATACGATCATCATCGAAAAGGTCTGTGTTGTATTCAAGCTCCAGCCATATTTCATCTCCGCAGTCAGTGACAAAGAAGAACAAGTCGAATTTGGAGGTATTGGCTGCGGCCATGAGTGAATCGACGGCAAGTCCCTCCATGCCAATGAATGACAGCAACTGATCCCGATCGCGCCAGTTGAGCATCACTTGAAACAACGGAGTGTAGCTCAGGTTTCGCTCCAGTCGAAGATTCCGAACGATCTGATCGAACGGGGCGGAGCGGTGCATATAGAGGTCCAGCGCCGCTTTCTGGACACGGCCAAGCAGATCGCGAAACGACATGTCGCCTGAAAGCCTGGTCCGGAGTACGTGCGTATGGAGAAGGAAGCCGACCACCGACTGGAGTTCTGGCTGATCACGGTCGGAAATGGGAATGCCCAGCGGAATGTCATCACTCCCGGAATATCGATAGAGCAACACGTCCAATGCTGCGGCAAAAACTGTGAACAGGCTGGTTTTTTCTTGCCGGCTTGTGCTGCGCAACGCCTCTGTCAATTCTCTGTTCAGCTTCCAGCGCTGACGCCGTCCCTGATAGGACATCACTGGCGGGCGGGCCCGATCTGCAGGCAACTCGAGGAGTGTGGGAGTGCCATGCAGCGCGTCCTCCCAGAACGCCAAGTCTTCGGCGACGTTTGCTGTGACAAGCCTCTGCTGCTGCCACTCCGCATAGTCTCCGTGCGTTACCGGCAGAGCTGGAAGCTCGACGGGTTCTCCACTGACAAATGAGCGATAGAGTACTGAAAGTTCCCGCCAGATAATTCCTTCTGAAGACCAGTCGCATATGATGTGGTGCATCATGAGAATGAAGACATGCTCCCGGGAACTGAGACGGATCAACGTCACGCGAATTCCGGGCTCCGCTTCGAGACTGTATTTGGCACGCGGTTCGTCAACCAGCAGCCGGTCCACCTCAGACTGACGCTTGGCCGGCGGCAACGCACTTAGATCTATCCTCTTGAAGCGCAGGGGCCAGTGCTCGTGGACCTCCTCGTGGGGCACACCTTCGATGACCTTTATCTTTGAGCGAAGAACCTCATGCCGGTCAACGATCACGTTCATGGCGTCTTCCAGAGCGCTCACATTGAGCTCGCCAGTGAGCAGCACCGCTTCGGCTTCGTTATAAACGGGCACGTTCGGGTTCAATTGCTCCATGAACCAAAGCCGCTGCTGGGCAGGACTGAGAGGATAGGGGAGCAAAGATTTCCGCTGGGGAATCATCTCCTCGACGGGCGGAACATACTGTCGAAGGAGGGATTGTTCCCAGTTCGCCGACTGATCGACCAATCCTGGACCGCTGGCGCCATCGGCGGGACACAGACGCTGCCTGATCAGCTGAGCCTGTCCGGCTACAGTGTTGCTCTCGAAAAAGTCTGCAAGAGAGAGCACGATGGGCAGCTTCTCACGAAGCTTTGAAAGGCATTGAATCGCCAACAGAGAGTGGCCGCCCAACGCGAAGAAATTCGCTGTTGTATCCACGTTCGGCACGGCAAGGACTTCCGCCCAGGCGGCGGCAACAATTTCTTCAATCGAAGAAGCTGCAGCCGGCAGAGTGCCGTCACTCCCGCTGCCGTTCGCGTTGAAGCGGACTGCCTCGGTTCCGTGCTGGGTATTTGCTGCTACCTCGGTTAGAACCGCCGGATCGAGGAGCCGAAGGCGCTGCACCTTGCCGGAGGGGCCTTTCGGAAGCTCCTTCATAAAGTGAATTCGCGAGGGAGTCTTGAAATGGCCCAGCCGGGTTTCGCAAAAAGCGAGCAATTCCCTCTCGTCGGCATCGGTGTCAGACCGCAACACGACGAAGGCGACAGCGTCCTCACCAAAGTACCGGTCAGGCACTCCTACGGCTGCTGCTTCAAGCACCGCCGGATGAGATTCAAGAACCTCGTCGATCTGCCGTGGAGCAATATTCACGCCGCCTTTGATAATCAGCTCTTTCGAGCGGCCCACGATCCAAAAATATCCATCCTCGTCGCGCCGCGCGAGATCGCCAGTGTGCAACCATCCATCGCTGTCCACCGCTGCCGCAGTGCCTTCGCTGTCCTTGTAGTAGCCCCGCATCAAGCCTTGGCCGCGAAGCAGCACTTCACCGGACTCTCCTGGCGGAACATCGACACCTTCACGGTCAACGATGCGAGCTTCGAATCCCCACGGCAAGCCAGGCGATCCAATCTTGTTTATGCCTGGAGGCACAGGATTCGAAAAGACGTTTCCCCCTTCGGTCGAGCCCATTGCCTGAATGAGGGGCAGATCGAATTTATCCAGAAACTGGCGGTGCAGAGATGGGGAAAGCGGGGCCGATGAAGAGCGAAAAAAGCGAATGCGTTGAAATGCGGCGTGACGTCGGTCCTTCCCAGGGTCGTCCCATTCCACAAGTTCCGAAATGATCGTCGGCACCAAAGCCGACCAGGTAACTTGGTAATCGTCGATCCAATCCCAAAACCGGGTGACATCGAACCGATGAGCAACTGCAACCGAACCGCCGCTCAAGAGGGTGGGGACGAGGGTCACGCACTCTGCGTTGATGTGATAAAGCGGAAGCACCAGGAGCGATCGATCCGTGGAAGTAAGCTGGTGCGATTGGATCGAGTTTCGCCCGTGCGCGAGGATTGAACGATGCGTGTGGATTGCTGCCTTCGGCTTGCCGGTGCTGCCGGAACTGTACATGAGCAGTGCCACGTCCTCTGCTGCCGGGGGTGCGACCGGCCCCTCGCCGGCCGAAACAAACGCCGGCAATGGGCCATCTACATTGGATCGAACAACGCGAATATCCCGGCGGACTTCCCCCAGGGTCTCGCTCAGCAGAGCATCGTACTTCTCTTCGACGAAGATCACCTTCGCGTCGCAGTGGTCGAGCATGAAAGACAGCTGTGCGGCGCCGGCGCGCACATTTAACGGTACTGAAACATACCCACCGTACATGGCTCCGAGAAAGAGCTCGGCGGTCAGCAATCCGTTGTCCATCAGGAATGCAACCTTGTCTCCCTTCTCCAGTCCTGCCAGCCGGAGCATGCACGAAAACAGGACAGATTGTTGCCGCAGCTGTGTGAACGACACACGCGTTCCACATTCGGGCCCGATCAGAAATGCAGTATCCGGCTGCGCATCAGCCATGGCGTCGATGGCTTCGCGGATGCTCTTAATATCAGAGTCGATATGCATGGGAATCCTCCCCATCTTGCGCTATTCGTCAAGCAGTCGAGTCGTTGAATGTTGTTAGAGGTGTACACCGGTCGAGCGGGGAGGGCGATGCTTACCAACTGAAAAACGCGGAGAAACAGAAACTACCACAGACAACGCAAATCTTCCAGCACAGAAGAGTAACGCTGTCGGAGCGTTCCCCAAGTAACTGTGATGCGATTACTCGAACCCTTCCGGGGGAGGAGGGATGATGGTTGGAACGGAAGACTTCGTTCAATGAGATGCAATTTCGATCATGGAGTTTACGTCTTCGTGAAGTTTAATCATCGTCTGATGTAAACTGGCCGAGCCAAATGCCGTCCGACTGTTAAATCCGTCGATATGGAAATGCTCAGAATGGACGGCATTCTGTGCTCCCCTCCCCCAGAACTGTGCGCCTGCTCTCAATTGATCTAAGCGCGATAAGGAGTCCGATGATCCCGGATCAGGTTCTGTTTCTCGATACAACGCTAAGGGACGGCGAACAATCTCCCGGTTGTAGCATGAACGTTCAGGAAAAGCTAAGGATGGCTCATGCTCTTGAAGCTCTGGGAGTCAACACCATTGAGGCCGGCTTTGCAATCGCTTCTGAAGGAGACTTTCGTGCCATCGAGGCGATCAGTCACGAGGTTCGCGGGCCCGGCATAGCATCACTCTCTAGAGCCCGCAGAGAAGATATTCAGTCTGCGGCCCGCGCCCTCGATAAGGCTCGGTGCTCCCGCATTCACATTGTCCTTGCCAGTTCTGACATTCACCTTCAATACAAGCTGAAGATCACGCGCGGTGAGGCCCTCGAACAGGCGGACTCTTCGATCCGATTGGCTTGCACCTACTTCGACGAGGTGGAATTCTCTCCCGAGGACGCTACCCGTACCGACCCTGACTTTCTGTGCCAGATGGTCGCAGTGGCGATCGACGCCGGAGCCAGGATTATCAATCTTCCTGATACGGTCGGGTATTCCATTCCGGCGGAATATGGCGCCATCTTTGAAATGCTGCGATCTCGTCTTCCCCAGGTCGCAGGCATTACGCTCTCATCCCATTGTCACAATGATCTGGGCTTAGCCGTGGCTAATACGATGGCTGCGGTTGCCGCGGGGGCGCAGCAGGTGGAATGTACGATCAACGGCATTGGTGAGCGTGCCGGCAACGCTGCCCTGGAGGAAGTTGCCGCAGCCATGATGGTGCGCAGGGACATGTTTCCCTGCAGCCATTCCATCGTGCTCGATCGACTTTACGCCACGTGTCAGTTGCTTCCCGAGATCATCGGCTTCGGGCCCCCGCCGAATAAAGCGGTCGTGGGCTGTAACGCATTCGCTCACGAAGCCGGCATCCACCAGCACGGCGTACTGGCCAACCCGCTCACTTACGAAATCATGGACCCATCGTCAGTCGGTGCGCCCACTCATCGCATTGTGCTGGGCAAACACTCGGGCAGAAGCGCCTTGGCGCACCGTTTGGAGGAACTGGGTGTAAGCCTCGAGGCTTCAGATCTTGAGATCGTGTATCGCCGCTTTACTGAACTCGCCGACCGCAGAAAGGCAATCTTCGACCAGGACCTCTTGGCCCTAGTCTCCGGACATCTGCGCAAGCGTCCTCACTCGGAACAAGCTTTGATGATCGAAAAAGTTGCGCATACCAGCTGAGGGCATTGTTTTTGTGGGGCCGAAGGATTCACCGATCGATGAGAGTGCATTTCCGATACGGCCTGAAGCATCACCGATCTCGGGGCGCCGAAATGATCGAGGCGCTGCTTCCCTGCAACACACCTTCCCACGAACATAGGTTCAAATCGCGCCTCGGATGGTCTCTTTTTACGGTGCACGCCGGCGTTGAAAATCGGAATCGTAAGTCTGCAACATCTTGGTTAGAAACTGGTAGAAAAGCGGCCGCGTTCCGTCGGCTTCCCGGCGCGCCCAGAAGCCCATCGCGGTGCAATAGACGTAGGCGTCGGTCTGAGCTGAAGCGCTTTTCCCCCGCCATTGCGGTGGCGGCAGCGATTTCAAGTCCGGATCTTCATCGATTGGAGTGTCGAAAAAGCGCTTTTCGAGCCAGGATACACCGCCATTGCCTGGGGGTGGAATCGATCCGCTGCGATAGATGTTCGCCATATTCTCAAGCTCTTTTGGCTTGTTGTTCAGCGTTGTGTACGCGATCAGGAAAATTCGCGCGTCCCGCTGCATATAGGTGTCATACACTTTCTGCGTTGCTTCCGATCTGAGGGGTAGCAGGTTATCTGTCGCCCATGTGACGAATGCCGGGTTGTAATGCCCAAACGTGTCGGCATGCCAGTTCGGCGTGTCTCCGTGCGGGCCACCCGGCAGGAAAATCTGCATTCCCGAAAGTTGCTCGACCCGGCTCGCGCTCATGTACTTCGAGAGCTCGCAGAACAACAGCCGCACTCCGACAACCGAAGAGTTCGCGAACGCTTCACTGCACGGCGTGTCGTCGAGGGCTACCCAGGTGTTGTTGACATCGTCCTGCAGCCTGGCCTGTTTGGCCGCCTCTTCCGCCGAAAGTGCAGTCTCCGCATTCCTTTCCGCTTTTTTTGCCAGGTACATCTGGACAAGCGCAAATACAGATAAGCCCAGGAGCAGCGTCGCTACCGCTGCAGCGATGAGTTGATTGCGCTTTCGCCTTGAGACGGCTTTTTTCTCTTCTTCATCACTCCTTCGCAGCAAAAGCCTTTCTTCATCGCTAAGTTCCTGGGAATGTTCTTTCTCAAATTGCAGACCCTCTGCAAGGCCGGTCCCGGTCAGCAGCTTGTCTGGATTGCGCTCCAGTGCCGTTGCAACCGGGTTGTAGTAGCTCGCCTTCCAAGCCAGATTGTCTTCTCGTACCGGGTCCACCAGGCGGTCATGCGCCAGTTCATACCAGGCGGTTCCGCCTCGCAGGTCGGCGCGAATGATGTAGCAATCGCGCAGGATATCGACCGCGGTATTGGGCATGCCTTCGGTTTCCGTTTCGCCACGGAATACCAGGCCGCGCGTGCCCGCGGGAGTAATCAGTCGCTCGCCAAACCAACGGCGAAGCGCGCGCTCGCTCACTCCGGGAACTCGCGCCTTGGCCAGTGAGTCGCGGTAGAACTGGGTCAACGCATCATCCACGCTGGCGTATTTGATGACATCGGCGGCGTCGATCTCCGCCTTCTTGCGCGAGGCGTCTCCGGATATACGCGTCCAGAGTTGGCGGCAGACAATTTGTAACTGCACTGGCTCTACATACTGACCGAGTGCGAATCCATTGGCGCCCGCCGTCCCGGTTCGGATGCGGCGCAGGTTGTCGACCAATGCTTCAGCGGCGCCGGCAGCAAACGGCATTCCGGCAAGCGCCGCCGGTTCTCGAATCGCCTCCCGCGCGTTTTCCACTCCCAGCCGCTCCAGGCGCATCCGTGCGCGCACCCGATCGGGCAGCAGAACCACATACGCTTCCAGATCTGCAAGATAGTCTTCCCGCATCGAGAGCAGCAGGCTGAGTTGCGGATAAGCGACGAGGCATTGGCCAAGTTGCTCGAAGAATGCCGTGCGCTGCTCTGTGAGTTCCGGGTGAATGGTGAAAATCTCTTCAAACTGATCGAAGATGAGCAAATGCGGTTGGGAACGGCCGGTGGCATCGGCCGAGAGCACGGCGCCGAACGCCTCTGAAAAAGTGCGCCCGTTCCCCCCGCCAGGGAACAGGTTCGCGAGTGCATTTTCCAGGTACAGATTTGCCGACGATGGATTTGCGCTTCCCGTCACACGGGCAATGGGAAAGGTTTCAACACGCTTGCGCCGCTCCAGTTCGGGGATCAAGCTGGCCTGCAGCAAAGACGTCTTACCCGCCCCCGACTGCGCATACAAGAGCACGGCCCGCCTTGCAATCACCAGCGAAGCGAGTTCGCGGGTCTCCCCGGTCCGGCCGAAGAAGCGTTTGCTGTCTTCCTTGGTAAACGACGCGGGACCAACGTAGGGATTTTCAAGCACGGCGATATTCCTTCCATCGCGCCCAAAGATCAGACATGAATTGGTGCGTGTTGCCCCAGTAAATTTCGATGCGCGCGTCCGCGAAATATTTCTGGAAGTAGTCGATCACTTCCTTTTCCTTGGCTTCGTCGCGCTGGCTCGCTTCAAGCTGAACGGCCACATGCAGCATATTCCAGCGCTGCAAGTCGAGGTGCGTCAGCAGACCGCGCATGATGATTTTGAAATCCAGGTCTTCCAGCCTGTAGCCCAGAAACAGCAGCGTGGTGCTGGCCAGCTGTTCGTTCACGCTGACAGGGAGAAAATACTCGTAGTCGTGCGAGATCCGCGCCATGTAATCGAGATGATCGTCCTCGGTGAGCACCATCGAAAGCAGATCGTCGTCAGTGCCAAACAGATGCAGCACCACCGGATCGTCGGGCGAGGCAGGCGGGTTTAAATCGCGCCGCTCGATTGCCGTATTGCGCCACGGAACCACTTCCCGCCGCGCCTTGCCCGCTTTGGCACGAAGCGCCAGCGTCATGAAGTTATCAATATTGGTCGTGACATAAAGCGGCAGTTCGAGATCGGCCAGCTGGTGGTGAATCTCGCTCTCAAACCGTTCCTGACTGGCCCTGGCCCAATCCGCGGCTTCAACCACCTGGGAGAGCGTTTGCGGCATCGCCGCAGCCGGGGCGGGCAGGCCCATCTGCTTGCGAAACTGTCCCACCAGCACAGACAGCAACTGCTTGCGCAGACGCCGATTGTCAATGGTGCCGATGAATTGGGTCACGCGCGGCAGACTGGTGTCGTCGGGGAAGGGATAGCAGAATTTCGCGGCGAGTTCACCGGCCAGGTCTTCGGAGCGCGGCAGCATGTCTGCCGTCACGCCTGAACCGAGGAAGGGCGTACATTCTTTGGCCGCGATGTTCTCCAGCAGCGTCTCCCAGAAACTTTCGCCGCGGGAACCCACAATCACGCCCCGGTTGCCGAGCAACTGGCCGGACCTCAAGCGCATGAACAATACCGGAATGGCCGCGCCGGGCAGTCGGGCCGTCATCACCGACGCTCGTGCCAGGTTCGAAGCCCGGTCTATCTGGCCGTGCTCCATGAGCGCGCCGTAGAAGGTTCGGCTGAATTCAGTGGCTGTGCTGACCGGAACAAGATCCTGCATTGCCAGCACGGCCGGTACGCCGGCCGCAACCAGTCGGGGCGCCAGCCCGCGAAAGGCGTCTGAGGCGCTGCGAGTCGCGGTCTGGCAACTGGACAGGTAAACGAGGCGCAGCTTGTCTTCAGCACTCGCGTCGGCATCGATCAGTTGCCGGCCGAGCATGGCCGCGATCTCGGTATCCTTCACCACCACAGTCTTGCCCTGCGCGTCGCACAAAAACAGGACAGAGGTGCCCTCAACGTATTTCCCGTGTCCTACGAAATGCAGAATGTGGATTCCCTTGCGCAAGGCGGCTTCGATGGCTCCCAGTGTGCAAGGGCCTTCGAGCCTGACCAGCTCAATCTGAGTGTTGCCCGCAACCGCGTCCTCGAGCACCTTGAATTCAGATTCGGGATCGATAGCGCTGAGCCCGAAGTCCTGGGGGTTTGTCGGATTGGACACGGCCACAAGGACGCGGACCGGGCGCTTCAGAATGGGGCTGCCCGGAACCCATGGGCCGGCGATGTAGCGAGAGAACGGAGTTGCCTCAAGCGCCGCCACATCCAAGGGCACTCCGCCTTCACCGATATCGCGCAAAATCTCCCAGGGAATCTGGTGGAGTTCTGGAGCACCTTCGTCGATCCGCAGCCGGATGCGCCGTTGCGGCCTCTGGCCCCGCGCATTGGCCCACGCCTTCTTGAGCGCATCATCGGAAAAGAGCCATTGAAAAACAAGTTCGCCATCCTGGCCGGAGCCAGATCCGGCCGTCAGAATGGGCAGATTCGCAGACAGAGTTCCACGCGGAAATTCAAGATCGCCGTTGAATGTGATTTCAACTGGATACCCGTTACCGTCCTTTTTCAAAATGCGGATTTCGAGATCGGCGTAATCCACGTTCTAGGCCCCGTTTGTGCTCGCAGAATAACAGCAATTCCCGCCTTCACTGTTGAGAATTGGAATTATGTCGGAGCGTTCTCGCAACGGCGGACCCTTTTTGTACCCTTCTCGCCCGCCTGAAGTGCCACTCGAAGACGGTGCAGTTGCGATTTCAACCCAGCGGAATTCGCAGCCCAAATGCGGAGCGGCGGCAACCAACCTTCGAATTCAAACGACGAGCAGGAGGAGGACGCTGGCGCCGAACGGGTGTAACTAGCTTGATTCAGAGTTGAACTTTAGGTCTGCCTTCCGCGCAAAATCTTCGCCATTATTTCGCTCGCCATGTTATAGTCACTCGTAATGACGATCAGCCCCCTAATATAAAAACCCTGGAAAGGAGCAGCGAGTAATATTCGCTGTAATGCGCGCATGGCAGTTACCAGAAGGCAGAAAGAGGTTCTCGATTTTCTTGAGTCGTTTGTGGCGCGCAACGGCTATTCCCCGTCGTTTGAAGAGATAGCGCGAGGCATGGGGCTCAAGAGTCTGGCTACGGTCCATAAGCACATTACCAACCTTGAGAAAAAGGGCATGCTCGACCGCGTTCATAACCACAGCCGGTCGATTGATGTGGTGCCGCCGGGGACGCGGACACGCTCCAGCCTCCGGTTGCCGCTCGCCGGGCGGATTGCCGCCGGAATGCCCGTTGAAACCATGGAGTCGCAGGAGACCATCTCGCTGCACGACGTGGTCGGCAACCGCGATGTCTTTGCGCTCGAGGTGCGGGGTGACTCGATGCGCGACGAACATATTATTGACGGCGACTATGTGCTGGTGGAGCGCACCAAGACCGCGCGACAGGGTGAAATTGTGGTAGCACTCGTGCACGGGGCCGAGACAACGCTCAAGCGCTTTTATCCCGAGGGCAGCGTCATCCGGCTGCAGCCGTCGAATGTTGAAATGGACCCGATCTATGTTCCCGCTGCCCAAGTAGCTATTCAGGGCCGGGTGCTGGGCGTTCTGCGTAAATACCGCTAAACTCGCAAGATAGTTTGCGGGGGCGCCGGCTTGTAGTCTGGGACCCCTCCGGATCAAAGTTGTGATCGTTTTAACGACAAGTGAGCAGACTTGCGTTTATAATCTCGACCATGCGCACGGTATTGACTGCCGACAGTCTCTGGACCGGCTCCAACCTGATTCCCTACCCCATTGTTGAAATTGAAGGCGACCGCATTGCGGCCATCACCGAAGGATTCGGTGCACGCGTTGAACATCCGGGCGCTGAAGTGCACGAATTCAAAGACACAATGCTGGCGCCTGCGTTCTTCGACGTGCACATTCACGGCGCGGCCGGCCACGATGTGATGGAAGCGACGCCGGAGGCGCTGGGCGCGGTCGGCAGATTTTTGGCGACGCGTGGAACCGGCAGCTATCTTCCCACCACCGTCACTGCCCCGCTCGATATGACGCTGCGCGCGCTTGATGGCCTGGCAAAACTGATCGACCATCCCGACCGGATTGACGCGAACGGCGATGCGGCGCAGCCCATCGGAATTCACCTTGAGGGGCCATTCTTGTCGCACGCCAAGTGTGGCGTGCAGCCAAAGGAATATCTGCTCGAGCCTGACATTGCAACCTTCGACCGGCTTTATGAAGCCTCAGGCGGGCACGCACGTTTGATGACGCTGGCGCCCGAGTTGCCGGGCGCGGCCGAACTCACGGCACATGCCTCGGCCAAGGGCGTACGGGTTTCAGTGGGCCACTCCGATGCCACGGCGGCGGAGACACGCGCGGCCATTGCTGCCGGAGCAGTGAGCGCAACGCACACCTTCAACGCCATGAGGCAGCTCGACCACCGCGAACCGGGAATTCTGGGCACGGTGCTCACCACCGATTCACTTTATGCCGAACTGGTTTGCGATGGCATCCACCAGCAACCGGAGATGTCAAAGATCTTCTGGCGCTCGAAAGGCGCTGAGCGCGGGATTCTGATCACGGACGCGATGAGCGCGGCTGGAATGCCTGACGGCGAATATCACCTGGGCAACTTTGCCGTGCAGGTGGCCAACGGCCGTGCCATGGCCCGGGGCGTGCTCGCCGGCAGCGTTTTAACGCTTGATCGCGCCCTTGAGAACTTCGTCAGGTTCACCGGCGCCTCGCTCGATCAGGCGCTGCGGTTGCTCACTGTCAATCCCGCGGCGATGACCGGCTTTTCCGCCGAAACCGGAACGATTGCCGTGGGCCGCAAGGCCAATCTCGTTGCAATCGGCGAAACGGGCAAGCTGGCTGCTTCAATTCACAACGGTGAGCTGGTGGGAGCACCGGCGGTTCGCTGAGCTCGATCGTTCTCGATTCGAAGGCTATAGCCTCTTTGCGCGCCAGATTGCGCCTTCGAGCGCAACCACCGCGGTTTCTCGAACCGGCATCTCGGGAGCCACAGCTTTCAGGCCGGCAAAGAAGGCCTCGCGCACCAGCGGAGTCTTCTCAATTACGCTGCCGATATAAGCAACCGGGACTTCGCCTGCGATGCCATGCTTGTGCCTGAGCTTCGACCGCACCAACAGTACAAAATCGACAAGGTCCGCAGCGGCCCGCTTCAGCACGCCGATGGCAACAGCGTCGCCTGCTTCAGCCAGCTCGCTGATGGCAGGAGCAAGGGCGGCAAAGTCAGGTCCCGGCGTGCTGTCGCCGAGATTGACAAGCGTTTCAAGGGTCGGCGTGCCCCATATCTCGCCGACCTTCTTCAATATCTCGGTTGGTTCTTCGCGATCGTAGGCCTTCAGTGCGCGGCGAATCGCGTGCAATCCGATCCAGTAGCCCGAGCCTTGATCGCCGAGCCGCGAGCTCCAGCCGCCGGCGCTCTCGCAAAAGCCATCGGGGGCGCGGCCGATGGTATTTGAGCCGGTCCCTCCGATCTGCAGTATTCCCGGCCCTCCTTCAAATGCAGCATCGAGCGCAATGATTTCGTCGCCCACCACTTCTGACTTTTCAACCCCAAAGTCGCGCAGAACCGCCGTAATCCACTCGGGAATGCCGGGCATGGTTGCGCTGGCCACACCCACTGACGCGGCATCCACCTTGCGAATTCCGGCCTGCGCGTAGACCTCGCGCAGCAGCGTCCGCAGATTCTCTTCCGCAGCTTGCGCGCCTACGCGAAGACGCTTGATGGAACCGCTCTCGGCAAAGGCGAGAGCCGCAACGCTCGATGAACTATTTACGATTGAGGCGCGCGTGCGCGTGCCGCCGCCATCGATTCCAAGAACAAGACCCATTCCTGCTTACTCCTGTTACCTACCCGCTCTTACTTTTCCTGT
>JASHVU010000813.1 GCA_030044455.1 Acidobacteriaceae bacterium
GCCTTGCGATATAGGTCCGCGGCGTCATCCAGCCGGTTTTCGGCGTCCGCAATGTAGCCCAGGTCGAAAAGTGCACGCTCGTCGTTGGGGTGCGCGGCCACGTAACTCTCCAGACTCGATTGCGCGGTCTTCAGATCGTTCCCGGCAATGGCCGACTCGGCAGCCAGCACCTGGCTCGAGGGCTGAGCCTCGGCGGATGAATTCTGCGCTGGTTGGGTGGGCGGGGAATCCTGGGCGTAACTTGAACCTGGAGAGGCGCTTGTGGGGGTTTCATGGCCCAGACACGGGCAATTCCACGCGAATGCGGCGATGATGGAAAGAACGAATAATCTGGCGCAAAACACAAAATTCACCTTACAATAGTTTAATTATTTAAAGGCGCGAGCGGATTTTGCCCTTAATTGACTTCTGGCCCGCCACGCATCATTCAATTAAAGGTACCCGGGATACAACTTCCCCAACTGAGGATTCTAAATAGACAGCTTCCCTATAACCGACCTCACCGAATCTGCTTGGATGCCGAACTATGCGTACGCGTCCCTGCATCGGATTTGAAGGCACAGATTCAGAATCCTCAGCCGGGGCATGAACAATCGGGGGTTAAGCATGACACATATCTCAATGCAACACATACCGCTGAGTGACGCGTATCTTTGCCAGGATTGCGACAATATCGGGAACAGCGCGCGTTGCTGTCCTGCATGCGCTTCTGGAGCTCTCATGGGCCTGGCGACCGTGCTGAATCGCGAAACAGTCGAATGCGTGAAAATCGGATATCGGCACATTCCTCAAATGGCTGCATAACAAATACCTCAGTCGTTGTCCGTTTGCGGAAGGCTGCTTTTCTCATTCGACGCGGCAATTAGTTTGCGCGCTCCGGCAGAAGACGTGCAGTGTGCTTCGCCCATGAATAAAGAATGGCCGATTGCGTCCCGAGCCTCACCGAGGCCTCCCGGACGTCGTCGCACGGCTGTCACCTCACGATTGAACGCCTCAAACTCATTCCCACATCCGAGCGAATATGTAAATTCGTTGAGGGAGTTTCCCGCCGGGACAACTTTGATCTCTCCAAAGGCATCCACTCGAAAAGAACGTCACGGGCCCCGGTGCAGGGGGAGATGAAGACGTCAGACCGTCCATCATCGAAAGCGGCGGGCCGTTGAGGTGAAGATATGACCTATGTGTCGATGCAACATATGCCATTGGCCAACGCCTATCTTTGCCAGGATTGCAACTCGGTCGGAAACTGTTCCGCGCAATGTCCTGCGTGCGCCTCCCAGGCGCTGATGGGTCTGGCCATCGTGCTCGATCGGAAGGCCGGGATGAGTTTTGCCGCCGTGCTGAACCACAAGGCCGACGAGCGCCCGCAGATTGCCTACTCACGCGTTCCGGCGCTGGCCGCCTAAGCGATTCCGCTTTGGCTTCCCTATCATTTGAGGGGTGTTTCCCCGTTGCGGACCATTCACGCCCCTTTTATAGTCGCGGAGAAATTGAGCGCGGGGGATTTCGGATCTGACCGTCAGTGCGCAGGAATTGCGCATCGGGCGTTTCATCCCGCAGATGCACGCTCGCCGCCTCGAGCAGCCACTCGACGCACCTTCTTCCACACATCCCTCTTTTTGATACGCCCTATAATAAAAAATGGCCGGTTGCGCCCCGAGCCTCGCTGAGGTCTCTGTCACGCCGCCGGACACCTTTTCCCGGTGCCTTCTCTTTGAACGACGCCATCATCATCCGCGGTGCGCGGACCCATAACCTGAAGAACATCTCCTGCGAGATTCCACATGGCAAGCTGACGGTGGTCAGCGGCGTATCGGGCTCGGGCAAGAGTTCGCTCGCCTTCGACACCGTATACGCCGAGGGCCAGCGCCGTTATGTGGAGTCCCTCTCGGCCTACGCGCGACAGTTTCTTGAGCGCATCGAGAAGCCCGACGTGGACGAAATCGACGGCCTCGCTCCGGCCATCGCCATCAAGCAGAAAAACACCACCCGCAACCCCCGCTCCACGGTTGCCACGGCAACTGAAATCTACGACTATCTCCGCCTGCTCTATGCGCGCTGCGGCGAGGTGCACTGCATCTACTGCGACGGCCTGGTGAAACGCGACTCGGTAGACGAGGCAACGGAAACGATTCTTGCCCTGGGCGAAGGCACACGGCTGAATGTGCTCTTCCCCGTGACCCCCGCGCCTGCGGCCACAAACGGAGAAACCGCCACAAAACCAGAAAAAGCTGCGGCCCGCACTGTCAAATCCTCTGCAAAGTCCGCCGCCAAATCAAAGACCGCCGTCTTAACCGGCGAATCCCTGCATACTGAAATGCTCAAGGCCCGCCTCGCCGAACTGCGCGCGGGCGGATTCAACCGGCTTTGGCAATCGGGCCAAATTTTCGAGTTCTCCACCCCCGAGTCGCTCCTTGATCTCGACTTCACAGCTCCGCTGTTTGTCCTTTTGGACCGCCTCGTCGTCAGCGTCGACAATCGCCCGCGCATAGTCGACGCACTCGAGACTGCCTATCGCGAGAGCGGCGAGGCCGTCCTGGAAGAAGCTTCTAAAGATGAAAGCGCAGAGCGCCGCTACCTTCGTTTCTCGGGCGCTTACGAGTGCACCAATTGCCACAAGCCCGGCCGCGAGCCCGAGCCGCGCCTCTTCAGCTTCAACAATCCCTTCGGTGCCTGCCCTCGTTGCCAGGGCTTCGGCAACACCGTCGACTATGACATCAACCTCATCATTCCCGACAAAGGCCTCACTCTCAACGACGGCGCCATCGACCCCTGGAACCGGCCCAAGTACCGCTCCTGGTTCACCGACTTTAAGAAGCGCGCCGCCGAGCTGGGTGTGAGGATGGACCTACCTTGGCGTGATATGCCCTTCGAGATGCAGGAAATTGTTCTGCGCGGCAAAGGCAGCTTTGAGGGCGTGTGGGGTTTCTTTAGGCAGATGGACCGCAAGAAATACAAGCTGCACGTCCGCGTCATGCTCTCTAAGTATCGCGGCTACGCCGAGTGCCCTGATTGCCGCGGCCAGCGGTTGCGCGCCGAAGCCCGCGCCGTGCGCATCAACGGTAAAGACATTTGCCAGGCCGCCGCCCTTACCATCGCGCAGGCCAAAGGATTCTTCAATTCGCTCGAGCTTTCTCCCATGCATGCTGAGATCGCCGGCCCAGTGCTTGAAGAGGTTCGTCAGCGTCTCAGCTTCCTCGACGCGGTGGGACTCGAATACCTTACCCTCGATCGTCTCGCCTCAACGCTGAGTGGTGGTGAAGCTCAGCGCATCACGCTTGCCACTTCGCTTGGCTCGCGACTCGTCGGCGCGCTCTACGTGCTCGACGAACCCTCCATCGGCCTGCACACGCGCGACACCGCACGGCTGATTCACATCCTTGAAGAGCTGCGCGACTTGGGAAACACCATCCTCGTCGTCGAACACGACCAGGATATTCTGCGCGCCGCCGATCATCTGCTCGACCTCGGTCCCGGCGCCGGCGAATTCGGCGGCAAAGTCCTTGCGGACGGCATACTGGCTGAGATCGAGGCAAATCCAAACTCGCTCACCGGGCGTTATCTGAGTGGCAAGATCTCCATTCCCGTTCCGACGCGCCGCCGCGCACCCGGCCGCGAAAAACTCGCGCTTCGCGGGGCACGCGCCAACAACCTCCGCGGCATCGACGTCGACATTCCTCTCGGCCTGCTTGTCGCCATCACTGGCGTCTCCGGCTCGGGAAAATCCACTCTGGTCCACCAGGTGCTCTATCGCGCTGTTGCGCGCGCCCTGGGGCAGGCCGACGGCGGCGAACAGGCCGGCAGCTTTGCTTCACTCGCAGGAGTCGAGCGGCTCAACGATGTCGTACTGGTCGATCAGACTCCCATCGGCCGCACGCCGCGCTCCAATCCCATCACTTACATCAAAGGCTTCGACCTTATCCGCGAGCTCTTCGCCGCGCAGCCCGAGGCCAAGCGGCTCTCGCTCACGCCCGGTCATTTTTCGTTCAACGTGCCCGGCGGCCGGTGCAATACCTGCGAAGGCGATGGCACCGTCACCGTCGAAATGCAGTTCCTGGCCGACGTCG
>JASHVU010000088.1 GCA_030044455.1 Acidobacteriaceae bacterium
GGACGGCCTCGGGAATCGTGGATTCACACGGCCACTATATTGCCGGCGTCGTGCTGATTACCGCCGGCTACTCAGCGGACGGGAAATATTCGCATTTCCTGATTGTGCAGGCGCCAATCGAGATTGGCGGCGTCGAGCTCACCCCGGGCAACTACATTTTTGGATGGACGCGGTCGGCGAACGGCGACTCGCTCAACGTGCACTTTAACGATGCCGCCACGGGCAATCAGATCGGCATCGCGGACGCACACTGGATTGAGGGTTCGACGCGCATCGAAAGCCTGCACATCTGGCCGCCACAAGAGAAATCAATCGTCCAGATAGGACGCTTCGGAATTCCCTACAAGCTTATCCACTGAGACCTGCGGCGGCGAATGGCGTGCGTGATCGATCGCACTTCGCAGCGCATCGGCAGCCTCTTCCTGCTCACCCTGCGTGATGCGGTTGAAAAACGGGAGGGCCAGCATGCGTGGCGCGATTTGCTCGGTCAAAGCGAGCGATTCGACTGCCGTTCCGGGCCTGGCTCGATATGCCGGCTGCTGATGAAGCGGCGCAAAATAGCGTCCGGTCGCAATTCCGTTGTGAGCCATTGCCGTCTGCACCTGATTGCGGCTTACGCCTCCAGGCAAGCGAACCACGAAAACAAACCAGCTCAGCTTGCGGCGCAGAAGCTCGAGTAAGGGCAACTCAAGTCCGGGAACATCCTTGAGCAGCGCGTCGTAACGCCGGGCGGCTTGCGAGCGCAGCGCAAGGATTTCTTCGATCCGGCCAAGCTGCACGCGTCCCAGTGCGCAGGCCAGATCGGAAAGTCGATAGTTGAATCCCGGCTCGGCGTGGTCGAGCCAGTCGTCTCCCGACCGGCCCTGGTTGCGCAGGCTGCGCAGGCGCGCCGCATGACTCGCATCGCGGCAGAGCACCGCGCCACCTTCGCCGGTGGTGATTTGCTTATTGGGATAGAAGCCGAGCACGGCCATATTGCCAAAACTGCCCACGCGGCGCGAGTCGAATTCGGCGCCAATAGCCTCGCAAGCGTCCTCGATCAAGGCCAGCCGATGGCGGCGCGCGATGGTATCGAGCGCGTCCATCTGGGCCGGAACGCCAAAGGTGTGCACAACCACCACGGCACGCGTGCGAGGTGTGATGGCGCGTTCGACCGACGAAGGGTCGAGGTTGAGAGTCAGCGGGTCGATTTCGGCAAAGACAGGCGCAGCCCGAACCTGGCGCACAGTGTTGGCGACCGCGACAAATGCGAAGGACGGTACGATGACTTCGTCGCCCCGGCCAATGCCGAGGGTGATCAGAGCCAGATGCAGCCCCGCGGTTCCTGAACTGACTGCGACTGCGTGATCGACGGAGTGATAGCGAGCCAGCGCACTTTCGAAAGCCGCAAGTTCAGGCCCGAAGCAAAGGTTTGGGGTGCGCAGCACGTTTGTTACTGCGTCGATCTCCGCTTGCGTAATGTCGGGCGCAGAGAGAGGAATCCGCATGTTCATGCGTGCTCCGCTGAAAGTTTTTCGGCGGCTTCGCGTAGCGGCGCGGGTGCTTTGATGAGGAGGCGAGCCAGAGGCGCCTCAGCCAGTGCGCGTGCGATTGTTATTGCGGCGGTTCCGTCGCCGTAGGGATTGGCCATGCCGGCAATGCCAGCGAGGAATTCGGGACTGAGGGCGCGGACAATCGCGTTGAGAATTGCGTCAGTCACAGCAGGCGCGTCGATTATGTTGCGGGGGCGTTCGCGGCCCTGCTGGCGAATTCCTACGTTCACAACCGGCAAGGCGAACGATGCGGCCTCCATGATGCCGCTTGAAGAGTTGCCCACCATCGCGTCGACCTGGCCGAGAAGGCTCCAATAAGTGACGGCATCGAGGTTGACAAAGATGTGGGTCTGAGCGCGGGTTGCGGCCAGCGCCCGCGCGCGCTCGATGAGCGCGTAGCAACCGGCGTCGGCGTTGGGGTAGACAAAGACGAGCTGGCCGGGAGCGGAGGCCATCGCGCGGAAGAACGCGTCGGCCTCGGCGTTGGTGTCGCGCAGAATTGTGACCGGGTGCCACGCAGCCAGCAGAGCCGGTTTTGCGAGCTCAAGGCCAAGCCGGGTTTCAAGCGCGCTTCGGTCGAGCAAGTGTGACCGGCGCAGATGATCGAGCGATGGCGCGCCGGCACGATGCACGCGCCACGGCTCTTCGCCTAATGCAATTACGCGCTGCCGCGCCAACTCAGTTGAAGTGAAGTGAATGTGCGCAAGCTTGGTGATCGCATTGCGGACGTGGTCATCGATGGCTCCCTGGCTCACTTCGCCGCCCTCGATATGCGCCACAGGAATGCGCAAAGCCAGGGCGATTGCCGCAGGCGCCAGCATCTCGTATCGATCGGCAATCAGCAGCAGGAGATCGGGCCGCCATGCGGTGAGGGCATCGGCGAGGCCCAAAATCGCCACGCCGATGGTTTTTGCCATGCCAGTGTCGGTGGAAGAGCTGAGCAGGCATTCAATCCGGGCCCGGACAGGGAATCCATCGCGCTCGATCTCCTGCACAGTGTTGCCAAATTCAGGCGAGAGATGGGGGCCCATGACAAACACGCCCAGATCGATGCCGGGTGCGGCCTCAAGCTCCCGCAGGGGCCAGTAGAGATGGCTCAAGTCGGCGCGCGACGTGGTGACTACGCCGATTCGCCGTTTTGCCGGGCTCGGATTCTGATTCACTGCGAAGAGTATAAATTGGCGAGCAACAAGCTCCGCGCGCCGCCGCGTCTGTCGCGTAAACTGGATTGGTTCACCAAGAGATCGACGGATTGACACGATGACGCAAAAGACGGTTTTACTGGCGCTCGCGATTATTTTCAGCACAACTATGGCAGCTTCACAGGACCGCATTAACCCTGAGGCCATACGACTGAACAACCGCGGCGTGGCGCTCATGGGCCAGCAGTTTACCGACCGCGCAGCCGAGAGTTTTGACGCGGCCGTCAAGCGCGATCCCAAGTTTGCACAGGCTGAAATCAACTACGGCATTGCCTTGCTGACGCTTCAGAAACTAGATGAGGCCAAAAAAGCGCTTGAGGCGGGTCTTGTGCTCGACCCTGACAGCGCCCAGGCGTGGTACAACCTTGGACTTGCGCAGAACGCGGGCAACGATTTGGACGGCGCGCTCAAGAGCTTTCAGCAGGCCGCGAAGATTGACCCGCGCGATGCCGATTCGCTCTATTTCGTGGGCCGCTGCTACCAGGAGCTGAAGCAGTACGATCAGGCGATTGTTGCCTTTCAGCAAGCGCTGGCAGTCGATCCGATTCACGCTTCGGCCGAATTTAGTTTGGCGCGCGCGCTGCAGCGCACGGACAAGATCGATGAGGCTCGCGAGCACTTCAAGCGGTTTCAGCATCTGACCAGCTCAAAGGTTTCATCGGCCATCAGCCTGGCATACGGCGAACAGGGGCATTACTCGACTGCGACTGCGGTTGCGGAGCCTGAACTCAAGCCGAGCGCAATGATTCCGGTCCGGATGGATGCTGAGCCAATGGCGGCGGGCACAAATGCATCGGGCTGGACCACAACTGGCGGCGCCTGCATGATGGACGCGACGGGGTCGGGCAGCATGGACCTGATCCTGATGCAGAACGGTCCGCAGGCCATCCGCATTTTGCATCCGGCGGGCAACGGCAAGTTTGAAGACGTCGATGTTGCCAAGGCGGGGCTCAACATTGCCGGCCACGGAGTTGCATGCGCCGTGGGTGATTACAACGGCGACGGGCTTAACGATTTGGCGGTCGCGCTCCAGGATCGCGTGCTGTTGTTCAAGAATCTGGGCCACGGCAAATTTGAAGATGTGACCGCGAAGTCCGGAATTACGCCCCGCAATATCCCCTCCGGGATAACGTTCATCGATTACGACCACGACGGTGATTTAGATCTGTTCATCACCGGCATCGGCCTGCCGAACCGGCTGG
>JASHVU010000089.1 GCA_030044455.1 Acidobacteriaceae bacterium
AAATCGCTAAGCCCAACCAGGACATGCGCTTCGACGTGCCGGTCATCGGCGAGGCTACGATCGAGGCGATGATTGCCGCGGGGGCAAGCTGCCTTTCGGTCGAGGCCGGCCGCACTCTGCTGTTCGATCGTGATGCGATTGTGAGACGGGCCAACCAGGCCGGCATTGCAATTATTGCCACGGCCCGTTGATGTACAGTGGACGGTGAACGTGGTCAGTGATCAGAACTGAAGATTCAGAGGATCGATATTCTGATCGACAAGCACCTATCCCCCAAACATGGAGGTCAACTGCAATGAGGAAGCACTTTCTTATGAGCATCGCGGCGGCTGTGGTCGCCGCCTTAACACTCGTGCCTGCACACGCAGCCGACGACACTGCCATGCCCGCTGCCGGGCAGGCCGCGCCCGCATTCACCCTTCCCTCGCAGGACGGCACCCCCATCTCGCTCAGCCAATACAAGGGCAAGTGGGTGGTGCTTTACTTCTATCCGAGAGACATGACCCCCGGCTGCACCATCGAGGCACACAAGTTCCAGGACTCGCTGAGCCAGTTCGAGGCCAAGAACGCTGTGATCCTGGGTGTGAGCGTCGACTCAAGCGATAGCCACAAACAATTCTGCGCCAAGGATGGGCTCACGTTCCACCTTTTGAGCGACACCAGCCACTCGGTGGTGAGCGCGTACGGTTCGCTGGGCAGCTTTGGCGACGTCGTCATCGCCAATCGCAACACGTTCCTCATCGATCCCCAGGGGAACATCAAGCAAGTGTGGGTGAAGGTGAATCCGGCGGACTCGGCGAGCGAGGTGCTGGCGGCGATTCCGTAGGCAAGTGGATGAGTGAACTTGGTGAAGAAGTGAATTCGTGAACGAAGGAGCCGTGTGCCGTGACCGAGCTGGCTCGAAGATTTCGCGCGGAGCTTGAGGAGATCCGGGTCGCGTTGTGGGCGATTCCGGCAGAGCTCGCCGGCCAGCCCTGGCGGCAGGGCGGCTGGACACGAAGAGAAGTCGTGGGGCACATGCTCGACTCGGCTTCGAACAATCGCCATCGTTTTGTGGGCGCTGCAATCGATGGGCACTACAAAGGGCCGCAATACGACCAGAAGCCCTGGGTAAACGCGCACGGCTACGCCGAACAGGAGTGGCCGACGCTCGTTCGCTGGTGGGAAGCCGAGCATGAAATTCTGGCAGCGGTGGTGGACAGGATCCCGGAGAGCCGGTTCGAGTCCGAGTGCATTGTTGGCGACGGAGCACCGGTCACCTTGAGGTTCTTGATCGAGGACTACCTGAAGCATCAACTGGGGCACGTCAAACAGTTGAAAGCAGATTGAGCGGCTCCGCGGGACAGGTATTCCCGAATGGCAGGTTTGCCGGTTTGACGTTCCCACCCCCGGCCCGCCTATAATTCGTCTAGTTCCTGGCGATGTATCCGTGTGCGTTGTCACCGCGCGTCGCAAAGCTTTTTGCGAGCCTAAAGGAAATATCCACGCGGCCGGTGCGAGTTTGATGCGATAAAACGCTCAAATGCTGTCGGCAAGCGTGACGGCGGTGGAACCCCGATTAACACCGAGGGGCAAGAGCCGCCATCAGAATTGAAGGAGCCGTTCAACCCGCATGAAGTACCTGTCATTCTCTGTTGCTTCCATCCTCATGGGAACTGCCCTCGCCGCCGCACAAGCTCCCGCCACCCATACACCCGCGACATCTCCGGCCACAACATCGTCGGCAGCCGCTCCAGCCCAAGCCAAGGTTGCTGTGATCGTGTTCCGCGCCGCGGTGAGCCAGACCAACGAGTTCCAGCGTGACTTTGCCGACTTGCAGAAGAAGTACGACCCCAAGCGCCAGCAGCTTAGCGCACTCAACACGCAGATCGACACAATGACCAAGGCGCTGCAGACACAGGGCACCACTCTGAGCGATGAAGAGCGCGCCGCACGCGCACGCGCCATCGACGAGAAAAAGAAGCAGCTCGACCGCGATTCACAGGACGCCCAGAGCGACTTCCAGAGCGACATGCAGGAACTGGTAAACCGCATTGCTGGAAAAGTGGGCGATGTGATGACCACATTCGCGCAGCAGCACGGCTACACGCTGGTGCTGGATGCGAGCCAGTCGCAGGACAGTCCGACCGTTCTTTACGCCGTGCCTTCGATCGACATCACCAAGGCCGTGATCGACGCCTACAACGAGAAGAGCGGCGTGCCTCCGCCGCCGGCCCCGACGCCTGAAGCGCCTGCGCCGCAGACTACGCCCAAGCCAGCGACCCCGCCCCAGTAATCCGGGGTTGACGCGGTACAAATCACCCAAATGCCCCGCTTCGGCGGGGCATCTGCTTTGCACCCAAACAGGGCTTCCGGCCGGTTCCCGCTTCAGCTTCTGCTTCAAGGGGTTTTCGAGGTTGGTGCCGTATAATCCTCTCTAGTTCCTGCTGATGTCTCCGTTCGTATCTTTTTTCCGCTTCTGACCCGTCCGGGTGCAGGCTTTTTGCTAAAAAAGATCGTGAGGTTTCTCAGGAGGCACAGGCTCGTTCATGCGTCTAATGGGTGAGCTACTCAGGAATTTCGAAGGAGTTTTGAGATTCAAATGAAGCGTTCGCTTGCACTCACAGTTATGCTCGCCCTCGGCACGGTCCTGGGCGCAGCCGCCCAAACACCGGCCACCCCGGCGGCCACGCCGACCGCCGCTGCTCAACCCAGCAAGGTTGCGGTCATCGCCTTTCAGATTGCCGTGGCCCAGACCAACGAGGGCCAGCGGGATTTTGCCGACCTGGAGAAAAAGTTCCAGCCCCGTCAGGACCACCTGAAGGCATTGAGCGAGGAAGTGGATAACCTGACCAAGCAGCTACAAGCCCAGGGAGCCACCTTGAGTGACGCCCAGCGCAACCAGCAGGCCAACGCCATCGACACCAAGAAGAAGCAGCTTGAACGCGACGCCGATGATGCGAAAACCGACTTCCAGCAGCAGATGAACGATATCTATCAGACATTGGCTTCGAAGGTTTACGACTCCATGCAGGCCCTCGCCGAGCAGCAGGGATACACGCTGGTGCTCGACATTTCGGAACAGGGGTCGCCGGTGCTGTTCGCGACGCAGACCACCAATATCACCAAAGCGGTGGTCGACGCCTACAACGTGAAGTCGGGTGTTCCGGCGCCTCCGCCGCAGGCGGCCGGTACTGAAGCGCCAGTGCCTTCGGCTCCCAAGCCGGCAACCGGCAGCCACTAATCCGGCGTCAGCTCCAAGCCAAAAGCCCCGCATTGCGGGGCTTTTGCGGTTGGTGGGGCGGGTTGATATGGGCTCGTTGCTGTCCCAGGTCCGAAGATCCGGACCTGGGGCACCCAATTTT
>JASHVU010000090.1 GCA_030044455.1 Acidobacteriaceae bacterium
CGGCGGGCATCCTGGGGGGCCTGCCTGGACTTTAGGTTGGCTACTTTCGGAATTGCGCGCAAGATTCGGAGTGCAGCGCGATGCTGTTCCGGGAGAATATGATTTTCATGAACACGAGCGCACAACCCGTACCAGCCGAATTTAATCGGCCCATCATGCTGATGACCGCATTCAACCTTTCTCCCAACCCGACTGCGAAGAACGCCCAGTTTCTGGACGAAGAGGTTGCGTGGCGCCAGGTGCAGGCGCGCGACCGCGAAGCGAAGTTCTTCTATGCGGTCACCACCACCGGTGTCTTCTGCTACCCCTGGTGTGCGAGCCGCAGGCCGCTGCGCGCCAATGCACGCTTCTTCTCGACGGCGCGGGAGGCGCAGGCTGCCGGTTTCCGCCCCTGCAAGAAGTGCTCGCCCAGCGCTCCGCGCACGAACTTTTTGGATGAAATCCGAACTTACTTAGAGCGCAACCTCGACCGTACGGTGAAGCTCGAGGAGCTTGGGCGCATTGCCGGCATGAGTTCGTTCACTGTGCAGCGGATATTCAAGCGCGAAATGGGAGTGAGCCCGCTTCAATACCAGCGAGCGTTGCGGGCCAACTCGCTGCGTGGGGCGCTAAAGGGCGGCAGCACGGTGACCGATGCAATTTACGCCGCGGGTTTCGGCTCGTCGAGCCGCGCCTATGAGGGTTCGTCGCTGGGCATGACCCCGGCTCGCTTCCGCGAAGGTGGCCGCGGCGAACGGATCGGCTGGGCTTCCGCCCCTTCACCCTTTGGATGGATGGTTGTGGGGGCAACAGAGCGCGGCCTGTGTTGGCTCGCGCTCGCCGCAACAAAAGCCGAGGCCGAAGCGACATTGCGCGCCGAATTTCCTGAAGCCAAGCTGCGCCGCGAACCTTCGCTCTCGCGCCTGGTTGATGCGGCGCTTGCATCGGTCAGTTCCGGCACTTCGCCCGTCCAAAGCCAAGCCGGAACGGAGTTCCTTGACCTCCGCGGAACAGTATTCCAGCTTCGCGTGTGGCAGGCTCTGCGCCGGATTCCACGCGGCGAAACGCGAACTTACAGCCAGCTTGCGCGCGAGATGGGCCAACCCAATGCGACGCGCGCCGTCGCCCGCGCCTGCGCGCTCAACCGCGTGTCAGTGGTGGTGCCTTGCCATCGCGTGGTCGGCGCTGACGGTTCGCTTACCGGCTATCGCTGGGGAGTGGAACGGAAGCGGCAGTTGCTGGCGGCGGAGAAGGCAAATGGTGGGCAGTGAACAGTGCGCAGTTGTGGGGCTCATCCCGCTCCTAGATCGCCAGACCGGTCGGCGACAAGTGACCGCGAGGTGGAGCGACTTACCCAGTAAAGCGGCTGATCGACCCAGGTCGTCTCTTGCGGGATTAAAAAAGGCGGCAAAGCCTTTGGCTTTGCCGCCGCCCTGTCCCTGGGTTGTCTTTGAAATGCTGCAGTGTTCTAAACCTGTTCTGATCCCTGATTCCTGATCCCTGACCTCTGCTTTACTGCAGGAGCTTGGTGACTTCCTGCTGCACGCTGTTGGCCTGGGCGAGCGCGGCGATGCCGGTCTGGGAGAGGATTTCGTATTTCGACATATTCGAAGTGGCGGAGGCGTAGTCGGTGGCCTGCACGGCATTTTGGGCCGACACGATGTTTTCCTGCTGCGTGCTCATCACCTGGCTAATCGCATTCAGGGTGTTGATCTGGGCGCCGATGTAGCCATCCTGTGCCGCCACGTAGCTGATGGCGTTGTTCAGCACCGACTCGGCGTTCTGCGCGTTGCCCTGGGTGGTGAGGTTGGTATTCGAAAGGTCCGCGCTCGTGTCGCCGCCGTTAGCAGTGACATATTCGATGGTTTCGGTGGCTGCGGTGCTGGCGTCAAGCGCTGCCGGCGTAATTGCCGTGGTGGTGTCTTCAAACGCCGGTCCCACGCCAAGCGAGATCACCACGTTGCTGTTGGTGTTGGTCAGCAGGATGCCGGTGTCTCCGTCTGCGATAACGCCAGCCGATGCGTCTCCTGCCGCCGCCGCAGTGGTAAAGCTTGCGGTTACGCCGGGAATGCCGTCTTCGTTGATCTCCGAAATGAGTCCGCTTACGGTATTTGCGGTTGTGGTGAGAGTGCTCTGCGTGCCGTCAGGATTGGTGATGGTGAAGACCAGCCCACCTGCAATCGCGTCGCTTTGCTGCGCCGCTGTGACCAAGGTGCCCGCATTGTCATCTGATAGGTCCACAAAATCGCCGGCGTCGCTCTGCTGGACGGTGCCACCGGAGTCGCCCACGCTCGCCGAAGTGAGGCGCGCGAAGTAAAGGTTGTCGATCGAGGCGCCAGTCGACGACGAATCGCCAGTGTAGATGGCCACTCCAGCCTGGTTGCCCGTGAATACCTGGTTCTGGTTATAGGTCGTGGTGGTGCCGATGTTGTTGATCTCGGAAAGGATCGACTGATACTCCTGGTTGGCCGCCGACTCCTGCGAGCTGTTAAGGGTGCCGTTCGATGCCTCCGTAGCCAGGGTAATGGCGCGATTCAAAAGGCTGGTGACCTGCGAGAGGGCGCCGTCGGCCACTTGCAGCAGTCCCACGCCTTCAGTCGAATTGGTTTCAGACTGGGTGAGCGCTGCCGAGTTGGCGCCGAGACCGTTGACCAGTGACAGGCCCGCCGCATCGTCGGCGCCGGAGTTGATGCGTGACCCTGACGACAACTGCTGCAGAACCGTCTGCAGACTGTTGTTCGTGTTGTTCAGATTGTTCTCTGCATAAATTGCTGACAGGTTGTTTAAAACACCGAGGGCCATGGGACCAACTCCTTTTCGGATGCCGATTGCCCGCCGCGGCTCTAAGTGCGTTGCCGTTTCCCATTTCTAGGTGAGGGCCTTACTGCATCCACCCTTTTCATCGGAGCGGTGCGCTAAAACTTTAGTCATTTTTTTGGATTCTTAATCTGGGGTCGTTTGCAGCGATGCGAATCAGAGTGTCCGGCAACGATTCAGAGGTTGTTTCGATGCGATGCAGCGGCTGGCCTGAATCGGGACATGAAAGTGGAGCGAAATGAAGCAGCAGGGAATGAGGGAACAAGAGAACAAGGCAACCCGCCGGCCTCGCCGATGCACCGAGCAAAAAATGGCGGCCTGGTTTAACCCCGGCCGCCAACGATCCTTTTTAAGGGATCGCATGCTCTCTGCCTTGAGAAGCCTGTCTTGAATCTTGTATGGACTAACCGGTGTATATTTGGGACCCTGACGGCCCTCTCTCTAAGTTGTCCCAAACCTACTGTTCGCCGCCTGATGGCCCCCCCTGAGGCGGCGCCGGTGGCGCGCCCTGGGGTGAACCCGCATCCGGTTGCTGGGACGGCAGGTGACGATGGAATCCGCTGCCTGGACCATTCCCTCCCGGTCCATTTCCACCCGGTCCGCGATCGCCCCATTGGCCGCGCGGTCCCCTTGGACGTTCGCGGAACTCCTGCACCTGCTTCCACTGGTCGGGAGTCAGCTTGGCCCGGAGGGCGAGCAGGAAGCGGGCGTTGGCCTTTTCAAGCTCGGCGCGGGCGGATGCGATCTTGTCGATCTGTTCCAGGATCGCCGTCTCGTTGGGCTCGTCGGCGCTCATCAGCGGCTGCATCTCCAACTCGGCCTTCTCTTCGGCTCCGCGCAGGTCAACCAGTTTTTCGCGGTGCTCGAGAAGGATCCCGTCCATCTCCTTGCGCTGCTCGTCGGTTAATTTCAGTTGCTCGACGATTTTGGGATTATTCCAGAACTGACCGTGCGTACCCTCGAATCGGAAGGCCCTTTCCATTGGCGGCCGATGGTCGCCGAATCCGGGGGCTACTCCGGGCCCGTTGCCTGCTCCCTGCGCAAACGCGAATCCTCCCGCCAGGGGAAGTGCTGCCAACGCCAAAACCAACCGTAGTGCAAATTTGCCTTTCATCGTTTCTCCTCGTATCAGGTCTTTCCAGACCGCTTCGATCCAAGTTCAATTCGTTTCAGGTCTAATTTGTGCCGTCGTCATCCATCAGTTGCGCCAGCGGCTCCATGGCGGCCGGAACGCTGCGTGAAATGTCGGTATCGACATTCGCCAGCAGACTCTCATCGGCTTCCTTCGCCATCTGCTGCGCGGTCAGCTGGCGTTCATGCGCAATGCGAGCTGCAGCCTGCTGGCGCTCCACCACGATGCGATGATGATCGTAGATGCCGCCGCTGACTCCGCCTGCAATGACCACGCACCCCAGGGCCCACGCCAGTACGGGGCGCCAGGTGCTGTGCACCGTCGCGTGCAACGTGCGGGTACGATTGAACTCCGCCGCGCTCCGGAAAGCGGCTTCGCTCCAGGCATGCACGTTCTGGCGGAAGTTCACAATCGCCTGCTCGAATTCCGAATCGAGCTTGTCATCGGGCTGAGGCTCAACTGCCGTGCCCGTTATCGACTTAAACCAGTTCATCGCTTGCCTCCCAGCTCCGCTCGCACTTTGGCCAGCGCGCGCGACAGATGTGCTTTTACCGTTCCCTCGCTTAACCCTGTGGCTCTTGCAATGTCGCCCAGCTCCTGCTCCTCGACGTAGCGCAGCAGGAATACCGTTCGCTGCCGCTCGCTCAGACCCTTGACTGCTTTCCAAACGTGGCCCACCTGCTCGCGTGCCAGCAGTTGCTGCTCGGCGGTGCGCTCGCCACTGGGCAGCCATTCGCTGGCTTCGTCCACATCGACCGCATTTGACCTGGTCTGCCGCCAGAACTGCATGCGGCGATTGCGCCAGTGGTCTTTCTGGAGGTTGATCGCAATCCGCATCAGCCAGGTCATCGCGGTTGAATCGCCGCGGAAGCGGCTCCAGTTGCGATGCGCCTTCAAAAAGCACTCCTGCGTGAGCGTCTCGGCCAGATCGATATCGCGCGTGGACGCGAGCAGGAAGCGGAAGATCTGCGGCCGGTGAGATTCGACGATGCGCGCAAACTCCTGAGCGGAAATCTCCTCCGCTGTTTGCGCCGCCATCGGCTCAATCACTGTGCCGGCTGCCATCAATTTGGTAGACGCCCGCATATCGTGCAAGATTACAACCTCTGTCTTATTTTCGACGCATCTGGCGGCCGCTTGGACCCAATGGAATCTGCTTGAAACGCGGCCCATTCACCGCTTTAAACCTGTTCGACGCACGAGCCTCGAAAGGGTCAGGCGGCGCGGCGTAATTGCCCGAAACTCACCAAGCCCGGCTGAGAGGGAGGCGTGGCCGTGTCTTCGGCAGATATAATTTGTGCGGAAACGAGGGCCTATTTTGATGGGGAATGAAACGATTTCGCGACGGACTTTCTTGAATGGGCTGGCAGCCGGCGCCGCAGGCACTGCATTCGCATCCACGGCCAGGAGCTACGGGCAGATCCTGGGCGCCAACGATCGCGTCAACTTTGCGGTGAACGGGCTGAACGGGCGCGGGTATGCGCACCTCGATGCGCTCAAGAACAATGACAAGAATGCCCGCATTACCTATGTCTGCGACCCCGATGCGAAGATCCTTGCCAAGTTCTCTGACAAAGCGCAGCAGGAACTCGGCTACGCACCCAGGGCGGAGGGTGACTTTCGCAACGCGCTGGCCTCAAAAGATGTGGATGCGATTACAGTTGCCACGCCCGATCACTGGCACACGCCGATGGCGGTGCTCGGCCTCAAGGCGGGCAAGCACGTGTATGTCGAGAAGCCCTCGAGCCAGAATCCGCGCGAGGGCGAGCTGCTGGTGGCTGCGCAGAAGAAGTACGGAAAGTTGGTGCAGGTTGGCGACCAGCAGCGTTCGTCGGACTACTCCATCAAAATGATTGAGCAGATTCACCAGGGATACATAGGCGAAACCTATCTTGCGCGAGCCTGGTACGCCAACGTTCGCGGCTCGA
>JASHVU010000091.1 GCA_030044455.1 Acidobacteriaceae bacterium
GTGATAAGCGCGGTATCCTTCGCGCCGGCTACTTCATTATGCCTATGGACGAGACGCTGGCCATCGCCGCGGTGGACTTGAGCGGACGCGCGGCCTTCGCCGTGGATTCAAAAGTGCGTAAGCACCTGGTCGGCGACTTGCAAACCGAACTCGTGACCGATTTCTTTGAGGGCTTCGCTCGAGGCGCTCGCGCCAACGTCCACGTAAAGACGATGTACGGCCGCTCGAATCATCACAAGATCGAAGCCATTTTCAAGGCTTTTGCGCGCGCACTGCGCGTGGCCTGCTCGCGCGATAAACAACTGGGCGAGATGCTGCCGTCAACGAAAGGCCTGTTGTAGGTGGATAAAAGGTTTCGTTGTCCCACCCTAAACGCGAGAAGCGCGTTTAAGACGGGGCACCCAAGCTTGTGGGCTGGAAGGATTATTTTCTGATGCGTGTAACGGTGATCGATTACAAGGCGGGAAACCTCACGTCGGTGCTTAAGACCCTGCACCACCTTGGCGCTGAGACCCAAGTCACCGACGGCGATCTCTCGCTCGTCGGTTCGGCCGAGCGCATCGTTTTGCCCGGCGTGGGCCACTTCGCGGCCACCGAAAGATTAGATTCAACCGGCCTCACCGGCGCCATCCGGGCGGCCATTGCGCACGGCGTCCCCTTCCTGGGCATCTGCGTGGGCATGCAATGGCTCTACGCAGGATCGACCGAAGCGCCATCGCAGCCTGGTCTCGGCTTCTTCTCCGAAACATGCACTCGATTTCCCGAAGGCCACGAGAAAGTTCCGCACGTGGGCTGGAACTCGCTCGAACCACTCCCCGGCTCACGACTCTTCGCCGGCATCGAGCCCGGCGAGTACGTCTATTTCACGCACTCCTTCAAAGGCCCGGTCACTCAAGATACCGCAGCCACGACTCACTACATTGAGCCTTTTGCCGCAGCCGTCGAGCGCAACAATGTCTTCGGCGTGCAATTCCACCCCGAAAAATCTGGAGCCACGGGATTGAAGATCCTCAAAAACTTTCTGGAGGTGAGTCGGTGAGACTCGAATACTCCCTCACGCTTGCAGACTTTAAGGCAGCGCGCGTACTTCATCGCCGCCAAAGGTTCAGTCGCCGCCTGATTCCGTGGATAGGCCCAATTCTTCTGGCCGTGTCCATCATCGGCTTCCTTTTAGGTAGTTTGATTTCAAATCTCCAGCTTGCTTCTCAATCATTGGGCTTAGCGGCTGGCGCCGTTGTGTTTACAGTTGGGATGCCCATTTCAACTGCGTTCAGTATTCGCAGAAGCTACAACCGACTCTTTCATGCGGGCCAGAAGGAAAGGCGAAGTGAGATCGAACTCAACAACGAATTCATCACCCGCCGACTCACAGGAATGAGCGAATTGAAGGTGCTTTGGACTGGCGTCTATGATTTCGTCCAAAACGATCGAGTTACTTTGATATACACCAACAAGGACTGTTTCCTCATCATACCTTCGCACGCAATGTCCGCTGACCAACGCTCAGAGCTCGACGATCTCGTTGCCAGACACATAATGAAGAGAGCCTAGTCCATGCTGACCAAGCGCATCATCGCCTGCCTTGACGTTCACGCCGGCCGCGTCGTCAAGGGTGTGCAGTTTATCGACCTGGTCGACGCCGGCGACCCTGCGACGCAGGCTGAGCGCCATGCCCGCGAAGGCGCCGACGAGATTGTAATGCTCGACATTACCGCTACGCACGAAGGCCGGCAGACTCTGCTCGACACCGTGCGCCGAACCGCGAAGGAGCTTTTCATTCCCTTCTGTGTGGGCGGCGGCATCAAGTCAGCGCGCGATGCCGAAGAGGCGTTTACCGCGGGCGCCGACAAGGTGAGCATCAACTCTGCTGCACTCGCCAATCCCGCACTCATCAGCGCCATCGGCGCGAGTTTCGGCGCGCAGGCAGTGGTTGTCGCCATCGACGCGCGCCGCGACCCTGCCGCCAAGGACCCGATTCGCGACGCGCAGGTCTTCGTTCATGGCGGCCGCAAGCCGGTAGGACGGCGCGTTGTGGAGTGGGCTCGCGAGGCCGAAGATCGCGGCGCCGGCGAAATCCTGCTTACCGCAATGGACTGCGACGGAACGCGCGCCGGATTCGACTGTGAACTCACCGCTGCTGTATCGGAATCGGTGAGCATTCCCGTCATCGCCTCGGGCGGCGCGGGTACGGTGGCCCACTTTGCCCAGGTGTTCGCGCGCGGCAAGGCCGATGCCGCTCTCGCTGCCAGCATCTTTCACTTCGGCATCTCCACCTCACGTTCGCTCAAACAGCAGCTTGAAAAATCCGGCGTTGCGGTGAGGCTGCCATGCTGATTCCCTCCATCGATCTTTTGGGCGGCCGCATCGTGCAGCTCGTGCGGGGCGAAAAACTGCGCCTCGCCTTCGACGACTTTGAACACTGGATCAACAAATTCTCAAAGTATCCGCTCGTTCAGCTCATCGACCTTGACGCCGCCATGCGCCAGGGAGATAACTCCACGCTCGTGGCGCAGATCGCAAAACGCTTGCCTGTCCAGACCGG
>JASHVU010000092.1 GCA_030044455.1 Acidobacteriaceae bacterium
GGCGAGGTCGGTCCGGCAAACGCAATCACATTACCGGATCCCGGAGGGTACGGAGGCAGAGGCGAGGTTGGCCCGGCAAACGCAATCACATTACCGGATCCCGGAGGGTACGGCGGCAGAGGCGAGGTCGGTCCGGCAAACGCAATCACATTACCTGATCCCGGAGGGTACGGAGGCAGAGGCGAGGTCGGTCCGGCAAACGCAACCACATTACCTGATCCCGGAGGGTACGGAGGCAGTGGCGAGGTCGGTCCGGCAAACGCAACCACATTACCTGATCCCGGAGGGTACGGCGGTAACGGCGAGGTGGGCCCTGCCAGTGCAGAGGCGGCGACGAAAACACCAAAACTTGCGATAAGAACTGTCGTGCGAATTCTTACAAAACTAGCCAGCATTGAGAGATATCTCCTTAGTTTGAAAAACAAACTTTAGTGGTAAGAGTAACCCAAATTGGTTATGCAATCTACCACAAAAGTAATATTTTGCTCAAATCCGCATGTAAGCAAGCAGATTTCATGCACTTATCATTCGCGCCATATTACTAAAGGAATACTTTTCCATTTGATTTCGCTTTTTGTTTGTCTACGCGTTAATGAATCACTTAGCCGGAGCCCGCCCAATTTGCGCGGGTATTATGAGGCCATGCAAACCGCGCAGAACCGCCTTCAAACAATGGCCCGGATTCAATTCAGGATCGAACTGTGATTCCCGAACTTCGCGCCAGATTCAATGAGCGATATGCCGACGGAGACTACACCGGACTGCTCCGCCGGCTCGAATGGCGTTGCAGCGCGCGAGTAGAGTTCCGCGTGGCTGAAACCCCGATCTTTGTCTCCGGAACTCTGCTGGAAGAACTTGCAGCTCACGGGTCAAACCTCGCTCACAACATCATCGACAACGCTGATTGCATTGACGCGGCGCGGAAGGCGATCCCGATGGGGTACCGTGCGGCGAATGAGACCATCCACCCCAACTTCCTCACCGCCGACTTTGCATTGATTCGGGATGCTGACAGCGCCCTGGTCCCCCGCCTTGTCGAGCTTCAGGCCTTTCCTTCCGTTTACGGCTATCAGAATGAGCTTTGCTCGGCTTACAGGGAGGTGTACGGGCTCGACCAGTGGCCCCTCGACCAGCACCTCAAAGTCTTCCTCAGCGGCCTCGACGAAGACAGCTACTGGCAATTGCTCGCACGCACCATCGTCGCCGGCCACGACCCTGAAAATGTGGTACTCACCGAGCTCGATCCACTCCACCAGAAAACCCTCCCCGACTTTGAGGTCACTTCGCGCCGCCTGGGAATTGCAGTAGTCGACATCCGTGCCCTCGAGCCCTCCGGCAATCGCCTGCATTACCGCAATGCAAAAGGCCGCCTCATACCCATCCGGCGCATTTATAACCGCGCCATCGCAGATGAGCTCATCGCCAAACGCATCCAACTGCCATTCGATCTGGAGCGCGAGTGGGATGTTGAATGGGCCGGCCATCCCAACTGGTACTTCCTCGTCAGCAAGTTCTCTATTCCCTGGCTCTCGTCCCCCGTCGTTCCGCCCGCCGTCTTCCTAAGTGATTTTCTTAAGGGGGGTGGCAAGTCCAGGCTGGCCGCAGCCGGGGTCCCCTTGCCGCAGGAGTCCGGATCAGCCACCGTCTACCACCAATTACTGCTCAAGCCGCTGTTTTCATTCGCCGGCAAAGGCATCGAATTTGAGCCGTCCCGCCGGCTCCTCGAGTCGATTGACCCCGCAAAACGCCCCAATTTTATGCTTCAGCAGAGGATGCGCTTCGAGCCAACCATTGAGACCCCTTACGGCCTCACCCAGGCCGAGATCCGCATTCTCTATGCCTGGCCCGACGGTGCCGACCTTATCCCTGCACTCTCGCTGGTGCGCCTCGGCCGCGGGAAAATGATGGGCGTCGACCACAACCGCGATCTTCGCTGGGTGGGCGCATCCGCTGCATTCTATCCGGCATCCGGGGCCGACTTTCCTGCATCCATCCTCGAGGCCGTTCCTCGATCCAATGATTGACTTTTTGGGGAGGGGGCGAACATCAATAAGGGGTTCCTGGTATTAACGTTACCTTCCTCGAAACTTTGGTGCCCTGCCCTCCTCCAACAATCTCAGGTACAGTGACCCTATTGCCTCGATAATGGGGTGAAGGCGTGAATTCATGACCTCTACAAATCCGGAATTCGCCGTACAAGCAACCATCGCGGGACCTGCCTCCTCCCGGCAGGAGGTGCGGTGCGCCGTGCGCTTTCCTATTGCGCTCCCCGTGGTCCTGAGCACCAGCAAGGGTGATGTGCCCGCACGCACCAAGAACATATCGGCCAATGGAGCGTTGTTCGAGCTTGACGAGCATATCGACCCAGGAATTGGCATCCGGTTTTCGCTGCGCATGCCGGGGTCGGTTCTGGGGACCATCCACGATGTGCTGGTTCATTGCACCGGACGTGTGGTACGCTGCTCAGTAAGTCAACATTCGTTTATCGCGGCTGCAACTATTGATGAATATGAATTCGCCGAACAATAGTGCACAATGCTGACTTATGCCGGTTATGGATTTCCTGGAAGACACCCCTGAAGGCGAAGTTCTTGACTCCCCCGTAAAGCCCGGGACTGTGCGGATCATCCTTGCTGACTCACAGGCGATTTATCGTGTGGGCATCAGGAAGGTTTTTGCCCTTGAAGACGACCTGCGCGTAGTCGCCCAGGCTGACAGCCTTGAGAATCTGCGCTCGGCGATCGAGCGCTACCCCACTGACATTGTCCTGCTCGAGGGCGGCCTGCTGGCCGGAACCGCCAATGTGATTCCCGAGCTCATCCGGCTCGCTCCCGATGTCAAGCTCATTGTGCAGGCGGTCAGCGCCGACGAGAACTACACTGTCGAACTCTATCGGCGCGGCGTGCGCGGTATCGTCTCGCGCTCCATCTCGCCCGACCTGCTGGTGCGCTGTGTTCGCCGCATCGCCGCCGGCGAAACCTGGATCGACAACCAGAGTGTGAACTGGGTCATTGAAGCCTATCGCGCCCAGGCAGCGGCGCTCGTCAATCCGCGCAGCCAGCCACGCCTCTCACCCAAGGAGATGGCCATCATCACCTGCATCACACAGGGCAAGCGCAACAAGGAAATTGCCTTCCAGCTCGGCACCACGGAGCAGGTCATCAAGAACTACCTGCGCAAGATCTACGACAAGCTCGGCGTCAGCGACCGTCTTGAGCTCGCCCTCTACTGCCTGCACAACAAGATCATCCAGTCCGATGTGGATGAAGAGGCAGTGGCACACAAAGTCGTTGGCTCCTGAGCGCAGGCCGCCGCGGGGACCAGAGTCGAACAACCTGCTTCTTGGCGAAAGTGCGGGACCAGGGCGTTCTTAGTCCCGCCGCATGCTGATTAGGGTCAAAAGACCCCCAATCACGACGCCTGCTGCAAACACGATGCCCGCCGCCTGAAGAGGGTTCCTCTTGATTGCGTGACGCGCGTCATCCACAGCGTCCTCAGCAACATGCCGCCCCTGTTTTGCGGCGCGGAGCGCCGACTCAACGCCATCCTCAACCGCCTCAGTCACCATTGACTTGATGCGTGAGACCTCGCGGAGAATGTCTTCGACCGTTGCCGGTTTCTCGAGTAAGTCAAGAGCCATAAGCTTTGCCCCTTTATGGATTTCGATAAGATTTGCCGCACCGCATCGCATCTCTTCTTCAGATCCATCCGGCGCCACATCACTCAAGTTGCGATTTCCTGGAAGAATTACACCCTGACGCGTCACCGGAAAAGGCTATGGCTGAAGAAAGGACGCTTATCTCGCGCCAGCCTACAACCGCGGCGACTGCATTCTATGGGATGTGTTCCCGACTGTTCCCGTTGTATAGCAACCCTGGAACCGTGGCAATGCCAAAAGTTGAATTTAGTCAAAATTCAGGCTTGAATCCCACTCGTCGTTCCCGCCTGGCAGTGATAGCCTACGTTGACAACAGGGGTGCCCAGCCCCTCGAACGCGCACCGGACACCTTCTGTGGCAGCCCCCATGCAGAGGAGGAACGATGGCTCGAAGAATGCCGCTGTTCTTGTTTACTATCGTTGCGATTATGTCGGTCGCGACGGTGAATTCCAATGGGCAGACGGTGTCGACCCGTCATGTGCGAGAGGTAACTCAAAACGGCAAGGCGAAATCTGTCGGACGGCTCTCCGCGACCCAGACGCTCGAGCTCAATATTGTTCTGCCGCTGCGCGATCGGGCCGGATTGGATTCATTTCTTAGGAAACTAAATGATCCCGCCAGCCCCTCCTACCGGCACTTCCTTACCGTGCGAGAATTCACCGAACGATTTGGGCCTACACAGAAAAACTATGATGCCGTGGTTCGCTTCGCGAAGGCAAACGGCCTCACTGTCGTTGGCGGAACGCGCGATGGCATGGATGTGCAAGTGAAGGGCCGCGTTTCGGCCATCGAACACGCTTTCCATGTAAAAATGCGCACCTACCAGCACCCCACTGAGAAGCGCACTTTTTACGCGCCAGACCGCGAGCCCACTACAAGCCTTTCCTTTCCGCTATGGCACATCTCTGGCTTGGACAATTACTCGATCCCGCATCCCATGTTCGTCAAGAAGAGTGACTATGCAAAGGCTCATGGTATGAAGCC
>JASHVU010000093.1 GCA_030044455.1 Acidobacteriaceae bacterium
CGCATCTGGCTCACCTGGAGTCGGCCCACCGGCACCGAGACGCCAATGTAATGGAGCCCAGGCTGGCTCTGCGGATGCACTCCGACGTGACCGTCGCGGTCGATGGGCCGTCGCGGTTCGCACTCCGCCTCAGGAAATCGCAAAAGGGGAAATGCAAGCCGTTTCTCCGTCTCGTCGACAAACTTCTCCACGCCCCACTTGTCTACGAGATATTTCAGCCGCGCCTTCTTGCGATTCGTCCTGTCGCCGTGATCGACAAAGACGCGGATCATGGCGGCGGCCACAGCCACTGCCTGTTCAGGTTTTAAGAGCAGGCCGCAGTCGGTGGCGAATTGCTTGTGTCCGGTGATGCCGCACAGCAACACGCGGAAATAGACTCCTTCTGATACGCTGTGCCCTTCGCCAACGCGTACCGCCGTAAAACCGATGTCATTGGTATCTGCAACCACGCTGATGGAGCCGCCACTATCGAAGGCCACGTTAAGCTTGCGCGGCAGACCATAGAGGTCACGGGAGTTCAGGATGTAGTGGTGCAGAGCGTTGGCGAAAGGCAATACATTCATCAGTTCGGTCGGATCGAGACCGGCAACCGGTGAGGCTGTGATGTTGCGAATGTTGTCAGCACCAGACCCGCGGGAGGCGAGTCCGAGTTCATGCACACGGCTCAGCACGCGCACAATGTCCCTGGGCTGGAACTCTCGGATTTGCAGGTTGGCGCGCGTGGTCAGATCGGCGCAGCCAGAACCCCAGCCTTCGGCCATTGCGGCAAGGCCGCGCATTTGGTGAGCGGTGAGAACACCGCCCGGAATGCGCAACCGCAGCATAAAGGAATCCTGGGTCGGAGCAACGTAGAACAATCCGTGATACTTGAAGCGAAAAACATCTTCGGCAGCCGGGGCCCGATTCTCATCGGCGTGTCGGAGCAGCTTGTCCCAAATGTCGAGCGGGTTCTCCTGATACTTCCACAGCTCCTCGCGGCTCAGGTCGCAGGCCGCCGTGCCGTGAAACGATTCTTCCTGTGCCTCGGCCAGATTCACCGAGCCTGATGCCAGATCGTTGGTCAGCAATCCATCGGCAGTTTGACCGACGAACGGTTTCATCCCGCTTTGCATCGCTGCCGCGAAGAACCCGAGCAGATATTCTTTCTGCTCTCGACTGAAAGCATCCGGATTGTGTAGAGCGGGTGATTCCATGCCGAATACCCCTGTAGCACACTTGATGAACTGCCCGAATCTGCACACCTATGCACTCGATTCGAATCGATGGATTCAATCGACCAATGCGCTATATGGCTCGCGAAAAACAGTGGCTGCGCGGACAGATCTGCGCGCACGCATAACGGATCGAAATCTGATTTTCAGTTGGAACACCCTGGCACGGCATGGTGCAGGGCGAACAAGAACGAGGAAGACATCTCAGTCTTTCCTCTTAATGCCATCGTACCTCAAGCTGCGCGTCGACACAATAGCATTTGGGCGCCTGCCGCACGTCAGGCCCGCGAAGATGGATCTTGCCTTTGGTCTTCGCCCACTCCGCACCAGCGACTCTTGCGCAGGTCGTCGTTGAGAAGAAGAGCTTCTGCGATTTCCCGCATTGATTTGCGCCTTTGCCGGCTCTCCCGCTGCATGGCTCGATACGCCGAATCCTCGTCGAGTCCGAAGTCGCGCTGCAGCACTCCCTTGGCACGCTCGATCAACTTTCGCGATTCCAGCCGGTCTGAAAGCTCCAGGTTTTCCGTTTCGAGCCTGGCGCGCTCCAGTTCTGCGCCCACCAGATAGCCCGCGGCCGTCAGCAAGCGTACCTCGTGCTCGGTGTGGTAATAAGGCTTGCGATGTTGCAGGTTAATGACCCCGATCAGTTTGCTGCGACAGAGAATGGGCACGGAGAGGAAAGCTTCGAACCTATCCTCAGGAAGGTTTTTGAAACGCTGAAACCTCGCATCCTTAAGCGCTTTCTCAGGGATGGCGACCGGTTCACGATGCCAGCCGACCCAGCCGGTAATGCCCTGGCCCAACCAGATGCCGAGACGATCCACAAGGTCGGAGTGCGGGTTCTTTGAGGCGCGCAGCACCAGTTGGCTATCTTCGAGCACATACACAAAGCACGAGTCGCACTGGATGAGCGAACAGGCAAAGTCGACAATGCGATTCAGTACGGTGTGCAGCGGATCGGATGCGGCCATGCGGCTGCCGATTTCGTGCAGAAAGTCGACCCCGGAAAGTTGCGGGCGCGGCGGCGCAGTCCCGGATTCGCTGATCAGCAACGGACTCATCTGCATGGCAGCAACTCCTGATATATGCAGCGAGGCGGCCTTGCGTTTTTGATGAAGCAGATTATTCGCATTCTCCGCGATCTCCTTAATCAGAAATCCCATCTTCGCTTGCGAAGGCTCGAAGTCGGGCGTCAGCCGGTACATTGACAGACCCTCAGTGGTGCTGGGACCGATAGAGCCGATCACCGTGGAACGAAATCCTTCGTAGAGTGCGTCTGTGTAGCCCATACCCTCAGCCATGAGGAACAAATGGGCCACCTGCCCGGCATTCATGAACAGCACAATGTCCACATGCCCGTGTGCAAGCGCGATGACCGCTTCGCGTAGCGGCTGCGTTTCTTCAGGCAGCGCCCATTGGTAAACCAGAAGTCGCGTGATGGAAACGCTCTTCTCAGCCAGTGCCGTCAACAGCTCGGGGTTTGAAGTGCCGTACTCCTGTACGGCGATGTTCATTCCCGTCAGCGCGGTACCCAGCTTTTCCTCCATGGCCTGCACCAGCACGCGCCACGTAAAAGGCTCCGGCGCAATCACCGTGATGGGAATGCCGAATTCGCGCAGCGCGGTGGAGGACTTGGGACCCCTTGCCGCAATCTTCACAGTGCGCAGCGCGGCCAGAAACTGTTCCCGGTCCATGTGCTCTGACACCGTCTTAATCAGCGTGCGTACGCCAACACCGGTGGTGAAAATCACAAGATCGAATGCGCCCGCGATCAGTGCCTCGGCAAATTCGATCACCGGGCCATCGCTATTCATGGGGATTTCTCGCATTGCGGGAGCCGTCAGTGGCTCACCGCCATAGGTACGGATCAGCTTGGCAGTCTCCGCTGCGCGGCGCGACTCGAGACTAAGAACACGAATCCCCTCGAAATTCGCCGCTGTCATTGTGATTTCTCCAAAAGCTGAATAGCTTTAGATGGCTCAAATATCGGCGCGGAATCGCGCTCTCGCAGACACTCCCCATGAGAAAGAGAGCCGTTCAATCAGTCGAATTGAGGTTATCTTAGCATCGCTGAAATAAAGATCTCTTTATGCCTTGGCTCGCGCCGCAAGTCCCGTGTTATTTGTGCGTGGAGCTTGCTTGCCAACACACACTCTCGCTTTCCTCTTGCATGCGCCGTCATTTCCCTATATGCTCAAACGCAATCACCCCGAGCGGAGTGGGCTCTGTGAGCCTGCGATGCTTCTCTGCCGGCTCTCGATGCCCGTCGCTTCTCCAAGCCTGGGGTAACCTTCAGTCGGCTCCGCGAAGAGCCTGGCCCAGCAGCCGTAATCTGCAAGCACAAAACTGAACCAGAACCTTGCGCCCGCGCATGTGCGCGTACTTGCGCCAGAGCAGCTTTGTGCTCGTATTCCTCTTCGCAAACGATCCAAAAACCGCAGGCAATCTCAACTTGCCCGTGCAAGGAGCCACTCTTGGAATTACCCCTGCTCACCCGAGCACAGGAAGGCGGCAGTGCCTTCCACTTGACCGCCGCTCTCAACGCCACAGAGACGCCTCCGGGTTCGCTCTGCGGAGCGCCCGCGCCGGACCGCGTGCCGCGCACCCCGGGGCCGGGAGAGCAGTACCGTTTTCACTTCGATATGACCAGGTGCATCGGATGCAAGTGCTGCGTCGTGGCCTGCAATGAACAGAATGGCAATCCTGCTGACATCCTCTGGCGCCGTGTGGGAGAGATTGAAGGCGGGTCGTACCCGCACACCCACCGTCACTATCTCTCCATGGGTTGCAATCACTGTCTTGAGCCCACGTGCATGACCGGTTGTCCGGTGGCTGCGTACACCAAGGATGGCCTCACCGGAATCGTTCTGCACAGCGCTGATGCCTGCATCGGCTGTCAGTACTGCACGTGGAATTGCTCCTACGGAGTCCCGCAGTACAACCCCGAGCGCGGTGTTGTGGGCAAATGCGACATGTGCTACGGCAGGCTCAATCTCGGCCAGGAACCAGCCTGCGCGGCTGCTTGTCCTGAAGACGCCATCCGCATCGAGGTAGTAAGCGTGAATGAGTGGCGCGGCCAATATCAGGCAGCAGCCAACGCTCCCGGTATGCCATCGGCGGAAGATAGTATTTCCACAACGCGCATCACGATGCCCAAACAATTTCCCGGCGACTTGCGCAAAGTCGATCTCACCCATCTTCGCCAGGAGCACCCGCACTGGCCGTTGATCGTGATGACCGTTCTCACTCAGCTCTCCGCAGGCGCGTTTACTTCTATTTGGATTCTCGAGATCCTGAGAGCCGAATCGCATCGTTCGGCGGCGTTGGTCGCGCTTATGGTTGCCATGCTCGCGCTCGCAGCTTCCACACTGCACCTTGGGCGGCCAATCCACGCGGTGCGAGCTTTAAAAATGTGGCGCCGCTCCTGGCTGAGCCGTGAAGTACTGCTCTTCACTCTCTTCGCGCTTGCTGCCGCAATGTATTCGGCGGCTCTCTGGATCATCCCGCGCCACGCAGTCATATTTGGAGCAGTCACAGCGATGCTTGGTGTCTGCGGAGTAGGCGTCAGTGCAAAGCTGTACCTTGTGCCCGGTCGTCCCGCCTGGAATTCGCCGTTCACCATTGCTGAATTCCTCAACACAACCGTGTTGCTGGGAGCTTGCGGTGCGAGCATCCTCACCCGCGGAGCAACCGAGGCACGATGCGCGATTCTCTGCGCCTTCGGTCTCATGTGGGTTGTTGCTGGAATCAGGCTGACCTGGCTTGCCCGTTCGCCGGTTCATGAGTTGCGTGGTGCGTGGCAACTGGTGTCCAACGTCTTTTCTAATCACCTTCTCGTTCGCGTTGTCATGCAATGCGTGGGCTTGACGCTTCTTCCACTTGCGAACCTGCTCTGGATTCGAATCGCCATCGCCCTCTTGATGATTGCTGGAGAATTTATCGGCCGCTATCTCTTTTTCGTCACCGTAGTTCCCACCAATATGGCGAGGGAATTTCTGTTTCAGGAGGCCGCATGAAGCTGGCACGCTGGCTGGCGCGCGCGAGCGGCCTCGACATTCGTTCAGCCAAGTACAGCTACGGTGTCGATCCCGTGCTCGGGTTTACATCTTCGCGCAAGCACGCTGAGCACTGGGTGAACAGCACATGCGGCTACTGCTCTGTGGGCTGCGGAATGCAGCTTGGCGTAAGAGACGGTCGCGTGGTGAGCGTGCGCGGCAACCCGGACCACCCTGTCAACCTGGGAAAACTTTGCCCCAAAGGCCTGGCCGAGCATTACGCGATTGAAGCCGAAGACCGCGCCCGGTATCCGCTGCTGCGCAATAATGGCCAGCTTTCTCGAGTCGGGTGGGATGTGGCCCTGGATACATTGGTAAAGGAATTTCGCGCTGTGCAATGCAAGTACGGACCGGAGTCGCTCGGAATCGTGAGCACGGGTCAGCTGGTCACTGAGGAGTTCTATGCGCTCGGCAAGCTCGTCCAACTTGGATTTGGTACCCGCAACTACGATGGCAACACTACGCTCTGCATGTCCACGGCTGTCGCCGGATACAAGCGATCGTTTGGCAGCGATGGCCCGCCAGGAGCGTACGAAGACCTGCAAAAGGCCGATGTCATACTCCTCATCGGCGCGAATGTTGCTGAGAATCATCCCATTCTCTGCGCAAGGCTCGAGGCCAACGCCAAGCGGACTCTGATTGTGGCCGATCCGCGCGTGACCAAGACGGCCATGATGGCAGACGTCTATCTCCCGCTGAAGCCGCGCTCTGATCTTGCATTGATGAATGCCATCCTGCGCATCGTGATCGATGAAGAGCTTTACGACAAGGAGTACGTCGAACGACATACCGGCGGATTCGCGGAGATGCGTGCATCGCTCGAGACGTACACGCCGGAATATGCAGCCAAGATTACCGGGCTCGCTCCTGATCTGATCCAACATGTGGCGCACTTGTATGGCAACGCCAAAGCTGCATTCATCGGCTGGACGATGGGCGTGAACCACAGTACCAAGGGAACAGAGACCGTAAACGCGATCAACAACCTTGCCCTCGTGACGGGAAACATCGGACGGGTGGGAGCGTCGCCCTTTTCAATTACCGGGCAATGTAATGCGATGGGAACGCGCGAAGCCGGATTTGCATCTGCATTGCCCGGCTATCGCAAGTTTGAGTCGGAGGCAGATCGCGAAGAATTAGCCGCGTTGTGGCAAGTGCCGGTCGAGCGTATTCCGCAGAAGCGTGGGCTGGCGTATCCAGACATCATCGAGGCCGCTGTCGCCCGGAAAATTCGCGCATTATGGATCATCGGCACAAACCCCCTTGT
>JASHVU010000094.1 GCA_030044455.1 Acidobacteriaceae bacterium
GAATGAGCCATAAACTGAAGTGATAAGATACGGTTGCTCAGCGACAAAGCATTCGCGGCGCCTTCAACCGGGAGTCGCTCGGCGGGGATTGGAAACCGTTTTCCTTGCATGGGATGATCGAGGATCGCGAAGATGAGGACTTGTCATACGACGCTTAAGCTGTCTGCCATTCTATGTCTATGTGCCCTGGTGGCCGGAGGCCTGGGCGCCGGGGTTTCGCTGGCGCAGAATACGCCTGCCAACCTGACGATTCACGCAGATCAACCGGTTGCAAAGGTGAGTCCGACACTGTATGGGCTGATGACCGAAGAGATCAACCACTCGTACGAGGGAGGGCTGTATTCGGAACTGATCCAAAATGGCACGTTCCGGAGCGACTGGTCGGGAATCCTGGACTGGTACCTGGTGCAGGGCGGCAGCTCGGTGGCGAAGATGTCGGAAGATCGCACTACCGGACTCAGCGCTGCGCTACCGTACAGCCTGCATCTTGAAGTTGACGGCGCCAGCCCCAAGAGCCCAGCAGGAATACTGAATGGCGGATTCTGGGGCATGGCCGTGAGGGCGAACACAACCTATCACGGATCGATTTACGCAAAGGCAGACACTACCGAAATTGGCCCGGTGACAGTGAGTCTGGTTGCCGATCAGAGTGGAAGGGTTCTGGCGTCGGCCGTGATTTCAGATGTGGGAACAACCTGGGGAGATCATCATTTCCTGTTGAAAACGGGCGAGATCGATGCGGTGTCGACGGCCAATCATTTTGAGCTCACGGTAACCCACGCCGGCTCGTTGTGGCTGAACCTTGCCACGCTCTTCCCTCCCAGCTATCACGACCGCGCTAACGGAACGCGCATTGACCTGATGCAAAAGCTGGCGGCGATGCATCCCTCGTTTTTGCGCTTCCCGGGCGGGAACTACCTGGAGGGGAACCAGATTACCGACTGGTACGACTGGAAGAAGACGGTCGGTCCGCTGGTAAACAGGCCTGGCCACGCCAGCCCCTGGGGCTACTGGTCGACCGATGGTTTTGGGCTGCTTGAATTTCTGGAGTGGTGCGAGGACCTGCACATGCAGCCGGTGCTTGCCGTCTATGCGGGCTACTCGCTGCGCGGGGAACATGTGACACCCGGGCCGGACCTGGAACCGTATGTGCAAAGTGCGCTCGATGAGATTGAATATGCAACCGGCGGCGCGGAAACGACATGGGGATCGCATCGCGTGGCCGATGGGCATGCAGATCCTTTTCATATCACCTATGTTGAGATCGGTAACGAAGACATGTTTGACCGCTCGGGCAGCTATGATGCCCGCTTTGCCCAGTTCGCCAAGGCGATTCGAGCCAAGTATCCCGAACTGCAGCTAATTGCCACGGCGCCGGTGACAACAGAAAAGCCCGATGTGCTTGACGAACACTACTACCTGAGAGCTTCGCAGTTCTTCGACGATGTGACCCATTACGACAAGACCGACCGGAAGGGGCCGAAGATTTTTGTCGGTGAGTGGGCGACCCGCGAGGGCACTCCGACTCCCAACCTGGGCGCGGCGCTGGGCGATGCGGCGTGGATGACCGGTTTGGAGCGCAACAGCGACATTATTGTGATGGCATCTTACGCGCCGCTGCTGGTCAATGTGAATTCTGGTGCGTCCGAGTGGGTTCCCGACCTGATTGGCTACGACGCGCTGCGCAGTTACGGCTCTCCCAGCTACTACGCGCAGGTGATGTTCGCTGCAAGGCTTGGCGATGTACGGCCGGCATCTGAAGTGAATGGCGGAGGTCCGAGGTTCTTCTACTCGGTAACTGAAGACACCGCCGGAAGGCGGCTATTCATCAAGCTGGTGAATGCATCATCAGATGTGCAGCCGGTGAAGATCAGTCTGCCCGGCGTTTCGGCGGGTCCCGATAGCCAGGTTTCGTTACTGAGCGGTAGAGACACCCAGGCGACCAACACCATCGATCATCCGGCAAACATCGTTCCCGTGGATAGGCCGCTGGCGTTTACCGGCAACACGCTGAATTACGATGCGCCCGCTTATTCGATCCAGGTCCTGGATGTGCCACTGAGTGAGTGAGCTTGCCAAGAATGGTTTTGCATCGGAAGACGCTCGTTTCCACCGTCCTGCTGGCAGTATTTCTGCCGGCTCAATTTGGCATGACGCAGAATGCGGGACGGCGCACGGTTCGGCTCGCCGTTTGCCAGATCCTGGTCATCGACGGCGACCGCGAAGGGAACTTCCGCCGCATCGAGTATGCGCTTGAAGGCGCGCAGGCTCAGCACGCCGACATCGCCGTTTTCCCGGAGTCCTCCATCCTGGGCTGGGAAAACCCCGATGCGCATCGTCTCGCCGAACCCATACCGGGCAAGGACAGCGATCGCATTTCCGCTCTCGCCCGCAAATACAGCCTCATGATCGCAATCGGACTCGACGAAAAGGATGGCGACCGCCTCTACGACTCCGCCATTCTCGTCGATAAAAACGGTAAGCTTCTTTGGAAGCATCGCAAGATCAATGTGCTGCCCGAACTCATGACTCCGCCATATTCTCAGGGCCGCCCCGAGGATATTGGCGTGGTCGATACCGAGTTCGGCCGCATTGCCGTGCTGATCTGCGCGGACACATTCACCGACGCATTCCTCAACCGGCTCAAATCGTTCAAGCCCGATCTCGCGCTCGTGCCCTACGGCTGGGCTGCGCCCGACGACCAATGGCCGCAGCACTCGACGGTGCTCGAAGAACTAGTGAAAAAGCGGGCGGCCGAGCTGAAGTGCCCGATGGCCGGCGTCGATCTGGTTGGCGAGATGACCCATGGACCCTGGGCCGGCCAAACCTACGGAGGATCGAGCTTCGTTGCCGATGGCAACGGAAAAATCCTGCTCACCGCTCGCGATCGCGACACCGATCTGCGCGTGATCGATCTCGAAGTGGGATCCGGAGCGCAGTGAACGCCAACAACCGCGACCCGGCCGGATAGCTTGAAACCAATTGACGAGCCCCGCTTCGCAGTGCGGGTAAACTATTCTCCTGACCTGCGGACCCGGGAGGGACTTCTTGCTGATCTGGACGACATTTGTGCTCGCGTTCAGCGCGCTGCTGCCAATGATCAATCCGCTGGGATCGGCGCTGAGCCTGATGGGGATCGTTGGCGACGTGCCTCCCGGCTCCTTTAAGTATCTTGCCCGCAAGATTGCTATTAACAATGTCATCTTCCTCACCGTGATTGAAGTAACCGGCTCGGCGATTCTGCGGTTCTTCGGCGTCTCGATTCCGGTGGTGGAGGTGTCGGGCGGCATTGTGATCGCGGCCATCGGCTGGTCGGTGCTGAATGCTCCTGCGACACAGACCGAGGTTCAGTTCAAGAACAGCGATGTCGCAGCCAAAGTCGCGGACTCGGGACACAAGCTGGAACAGATGCTTTTCTATCCGCTCACCTTTCCGGTGACCTCAGGACCGGGGACTCTGGTATTGATGCTGACGCTGAGCGCGCATGTTTCAAACCCCAGCCTGGCACGAAATATCCTGGGTCACGTCGGCATCTTTATCGCGACGATTGTTCTGAGCCTGATGGTGTATCTGTGCTACGCGTTTGCTCCCAAGCTGACCTCGGCGATTGCTCCGTCGACAGTGCGCGGGATTCTGCGTGTCGTCGCCTTCATCCTGCTTACGATCGGCGTGCAGATTGCGTGGAACGGGCTGTCGGTGCTGCTGAAGAGCGTGGTCGGCAAGGGAGCGTAGATGAATGGGACAGTTCCGGACGAGAAGCCGGCCTGGAAGGACTTGTCGGATCCTGGCGGGCGAGAGTAAGGGTGGCGGCAGCCCGTTTTCTATCAAGGCCATCCCCACAACGGGGGTAGCGCGAGTTCGGAGTACTTTGGCGATTGATTTCCGCCGATCGCTGTTGCAGTGGGTGTATCTGCACCGCAAACACTCAGAGTGTAGGGCGATTGCGGCCTTGGCCGTCGTAACCGTTCGGGCCATCCCCAATTTGAAATAGACAAGTACGTTCGCCCGCTGATACGCTCATTCCTCTCGCCATCCAGCGCTGAGCAAATCGACAGACGAGTTCCCTCTGCTTCCTCGAATGCAGCGGCGATTGATTCTCCAGAGGGAAAACTCAAACGAAGAGGAGGGCGGCTTGCGGTTCAGTCAAATCCGTCTCTCCCAGGATCTCGGACCCTAAGTCCGGAGCAAATGCCGCCGGATTTGCTTCTCACTCCAACCCTCCCCTGGATGGATAGATTCTCGCGAGTTTTTCTCGCATTGGAAACGAGGCACGACATGAAACCAGGACACAGGAAAATCTTAGCCAAGGTCACAATTTGCGCGTTGCTCATGACCACAACCGTGACGGCAACCGCCCAATCGAGCACTCCTATTGGCGGTGTTACCAAGGCCGACGCGGTATGGATCGGCGTTGCCGTGGCCGCCATAGGCGCGGGAGTCGGCGTCGGAGTCTATTACGCCTTTCATCATGGCCACTCTCTCAACGGCTGCGTTGTTTCAAGCGCCGGTGGCCTCGAACTCCGGAACCGTGGCGATCAGCAGACCTACGCCCTGGTCGGAGAAATAGGCGGCATCACGGCTGGGGACCGCGTCCGCGTCTCCGGCAAAAAGGAACAGAAGAATTCCGGAGGCCCGCAACAATTCCTTGTGGAGAAGCTCTCTCGAGATTACGGCGTTTGCAAGGTTGAAACGGCAACGCGTTGAGCACGCCTGATATTCAGGCAAGCGAGTCTTGCAAACAGAACACTTCACCTCCGTGTCGGCTCCCGCGCAGCATCGGAAGCCGATCTGAAATCAACTTCTGAAACGAGAGAATGGAGAACAGAAATGCGCAAGAGCACCTGGATTCTGACAACCACCTTGCTTGGCCTGGCATCGATCGCCGCACAGGCCGCAACTCCGACTTACGACAGCCTTATCGTTTTTGGCGACAGCTACTGTGACGTCGGCAACCTCTTCATTGCAACCGGCGGCGCGGAACCGGCGGCGCCGTACTACGACATGCGATTTTCGAATGGCCCGCTTTGGGTTGACCATGTGGCTGGCTTCCTGGGGGTGCCGCTCACTGCGTATCTGGCGGGAGGCACGGATTATGCTTTTGGAGGCGCCTGGGTAACACAGCCGGAGTCCGTCACGGGCGTTCCCAGCGTGCCGCAGCAGGTGGAGATTTATCTGAGCCAGCACAACGGAAATGCCGACCCGAATGCTCTTTATATTCTGGAGGGCGGCGGGAACGACATTCTGGACACAACCACCGGAACGCCGGAAGAACTCGGACAGCAGATTGCGCTGGGCATTGCATCGAGCGAATTGCTGCTTCGGCGAGCCGGCGCTCGGCATTTCGTCATTCCCGATCTTTTTAATGTGGGTCTGTTGCCGGCGGCGGCGGGGAATGTGAGCTTTGCCACGGCGGCGAGCACGGCAACGAACAGGTCTGAGGATGAACTGCTGGCTTTCGAGAGTCTGCTGCAAGGAGTCTACATTCTCCGATTGAACGTATTCAGCCTCCTCAATGCAGTGGAAACGGATCCAACCCACTTTGGGTTTACTGACGTTACAGATCCGTGCCTGACGACAGCCGTTTGCGCTGACCCGGACCATACGTTCTTCTGGGATACGCACCACCCGACCGAGTTTGGGCATGCGTTCTTTGCGGTCACGCTCGAAAATGCGTTGGCAGCTCAGCGTTGACCGGGGCGATTACTCAACGGGCGGACGGAGCAACATTCTGCAAATTGGGGGGACTGTTTTGGAGAAGAGTCCACCTCGTTTGAGGATGGAGAGAGGCGAACCCCGGTTTCCTGTTTCACTCGATGCGGAGGGCCTGCTGGGGGTCGAGGCGCGAGGCGCGCGTGGCGGGAAACCAGACGGCAAGAAGCGCAACCGTGGTCAGGACCAAAGGCACGGTGACAAAGACCAGAGGGTCCCAGTATTTGACGCCATAGAGAAAGCTGGCCAGGAAGCGGGTGAGGCCGAAGGCCGCGGCGATACCGATGACAACGCCAGCGATGGCCAACCGCATGCCTTGCCAGACCACAAGGCCGCGGATACGACTGCGATCGGCGCCGAGAGCCATGCGGATGCCCATTTCCTGGGTGCGCTGCTGGACCGAATACGCCATCA
>JASHVU010000095.1 GCA_030044455.1 Acidobacteriaceae bacterium
AAGAACGTGCCGCTATCTAAGAAGGAGAACGACGAATGGATGAAAGCTCACATGGATGCTGTGATCTACGAGCAACCCTGAGGATCTGCGATCTGAGGGCGCAGCGTCGCCAGCTCTCCCGCGTCATGGGCGCATTGTCGCTAGCCTTACCTAACCTCCTGCCGGGTTCTGTCCGGATTCCCCCAACCGTGCGTTGATCAAAATCACCCCTGCTGCGAGCGTTCCCATACCGCGGCGTCGAAGCTGTGGGTGAAGGTGTAGCCCTCAGCCACGTAAAGTTCGATGGCCTCCTTGTTGGCTTCAGTAACGGTCAGCGAGATTTCAGAGGCGCCCTGGCGCATGAACCAGTAGCTGACCACTGAGAGCAGCGCGCGCGCCAGGCCCTTTCGCCGGTAATTGCGGTGTACGCAAATCTGGGTAATGTGTCCGCTCTCGTGGCTCACGCGCGACCCCAGCACCAGCGCCACCAGTTCCCTGTTGCCACGTTCTACGATGACGTGCGAGACGGCGGGCGCGAAAGCTCCGCAACCGGAGTAGCGGACGATGTTGTTGAGGAAGCGCATCGATCCCTGCGCTGAGCGGTACTGGTCGTTGATGAGGCCGTCGGGGTGTCCGCGGTAAGCCTCGGCAATGAGGCGCGAGGCGGGTGCCAGGTCGTGATCGTGCCAGGGGCGCAGCTCAAGCTCCTCGGGCAAGTGCAGTTCGGGCAGTTTCCATATCGCGCTGATCGGCTGCATCAGAAACAGGCGCCGGTAGATGCGGCAACCTGCCTCGCGAAAAGTTGCGGCGTGGGTCCCCGAGGGATGGAGCAGAAGCTGCGACTCGATGCGGTCGATGTGGGGCGAGTTGATGAGCAATTCGAGGAGATGGCGCAGAAGTTTTTCCTCGATGGCTTGGGTGAGGGCCGGCCCGTGCGGCTTGGCATCGGTGGCAAAGACATCGCCGATCACGGCCTTGCTCTCTTCGTAGACGCAGAAGATGTAGCCGGCAACGCGTTCGGCTTCAAAGGCCGCGTAGCCGGGCAGCATGTGGTTGTCGAGGTACTGCATCAGCAGCTGGGCCGAGGCGCGATAGTCCCAGTGCAGGCGTTTCTTCCAAAGCTCGGCCTCACAGTCCAGCACCGGGCGCAGCAAGGTGGCTCCAAAGTGCCTCAGGTCGAGAATTTCCATTGACGAAGCGCCCAAATCACTGCCTCTCTGCGATGCATCGGCCGGCCGAGCCGCGATCTTCCGGCTCCAGTTACTCTGCCTGCACGCTGGCCGCATGCCGGCGCAACGGCATTCGCAACGCCTTCAATCCCTAAAATGCTCTCCGGCAACTTTGCCACGGTTCCGGTTTATCTGCAACTTGATACGAAGCTTATCGCGCTCCCACCAGGTACACATCGAGGCCCTGTTCAGGCCAGGAGAAGAGCTGTTCATACTGGCGGCCGGCAAGGTAGTCCTCGAGCGCCTCTGAAGTGTGAAGGTCGACCCCGTTTCGTCCGGTCATGCGAGCCACCAGCAGATGCTGTTCGTCGGGCACTCCGCTGTCATCGTAGTTCACAACTTCGCGGTTACGGTAGAAAGACAAGCCGTACTCGGTTTCGCGGCGCACCCTGAAGACGGCAACCACGCCGTCGGGAGGAACGAACTCGGCCACGCGATCGGCCAGCGGGCGGACGGAATAAGACCGGTCGAGCAGGTTGATGACGTGCTTGGTAGCCGATATCTGCGGAATAAAGAAGAACGGCCCCACGCCATAGAGGAACAGCAGCAGCACGACCAGCACGCCGGTGGTTGCTAGACGCAGCCGCACCACGCCAAAACCATGGGTAACGATGAGGATCAGCAGGGCAGCACCAATCGCTGCCAGCGCGGCAGGCGTGATCACCTGCGCGGGCGGCATCTGGCGGCCGTGCGCCACAAACCACGGCAGCATGAATGCCGCCATGGTCATGGCCGCGCACAGGAATGCGTGACCGCCCAGCACCCACCGGCTGAGGCCGGGCTTGCGGCGGCGGAAAAGATAGTCGCCGGTGAGAATCGCAATCGGCGGAATCGATGGCAGGACGTAGCCCGGCAGCTTGGATTGAGAAAACGAAAAGAAGACGATGGGAATCAGCGCCCAGAGCACCAGGAACTCAGGAAATGCGTCGCCGGGGCGGTTGACCGGCTTGAGATTGCGCGTGTAGCGCAGACGCCACTCTGCCGCCGAGGTCTGAATGCCGTCAATCAGTGCTCTGACCGCAATCACGGTCCACGGCATAACGGCCAGCACCACAACCACCAGGTAGTACCAGAAAGGTTGCGCATGCTGGTAGCGGTCAGTGGCGAAGCGCTCAAGGTTATGTTCCAGGAAGAACTCGCGGAAAAAGGTCGGGTTCTGGTGCTGCACGGCGATAAACCATGGCAGGACCATGGCAAAGTAGAGGACGATGCCCGGCCACCACAAGGTGCGAATGAGCATCTTCCAGTCGCGCCTGAGAAATGCAAATGCAGTGATAATGAGGCCGGCCAGTAAAGGAGCAACCGGACCTTTAGCCAGAGTAGCGAGCCCGGTAAAGAAGTAAATATCGTAGAGCCAGAATTTGGAGTCGGTTTCGTACCACGCATACCAGCCCAGCAGGCCGATGGCCAGCGGTGCGGCCATCTGCATGTCGGTCGAAGCTCCCCGGGCGAAACCGATGATGCCCGCGCAGGTCACGGTGATCAATGCGGCATCGAGGTGTCCGCCCGGCCTGAATCGTCGCATGTGCAGGTAGATGAGCCCGACCATGATGAAGGCAAAGGTGGTCGAGGGCAGTCGGGCACTCCAGTCGTGGACCCCGAAGTCCTGAAACAAAAACATGGCCCGCCAGTAGTAAAGCGCAGGTTTTTCGAGCCAGGGGCGGCCATAGAGATAGGGCGTAACGCAAGAGCTGAGACGGTCTTTGAGAGTGGGTGCCGAGTCAAATCGCACCAGCATCTCATGAGCGATCTGGGCGTAGCGCGGCTCGTCCGCGCCCAGCAGACCCATGCCTGCGCCGCCGAATATTGGTACAACCCCGTAGAGGAGAAAGAGGACGGTGAAGGCAAGAAAGACGCTGACCTCGGCGATGACCGGCCATTTGGGCAGGCGCGAGCGCCATCGGGGATTGGAATCCAGGGCAGAGTCAGCCAATCCAGTTTCCATTCCTGCAATTCCCCCTCAGGAGGACAACCAAGATCACGCCATCCGAATACCCCGGGGCCACGCTCAAGCTGTCTTCGCTGGTGCTGTTTTCGCTCATGATTTGACTCGTTCGGCCCGGCCGGACTACCCCCGATGGCGGCAGGGTAAAGGCTAACAGATTCGGGCTTAATACAAATTCACGCGACCTTGATTTGAAGAGTGCTCGAGCTCGCCCCGCAGTTCCCCGAGAATTTGTTCGAGCGCGCGTTCAAGCGGGCCCGCGAGCGTGCACCCGGCCGAGTTTTCGTGTCCGCCCCCACCCAGTCTTTCCGCAATCGCCGCCACATTCACCTTGCCTTTGCCGCGCAGACTCAGCCGCACCGTGCCGTCGTTCAATGCGCGCAAAAACACCGCGGCTTCAATGCCGGCAATTCCGATGGCCACATTCACAATGCCTTCGGCATCCTCGTCGCTCGCATGGGCGCGCTCCATGTCTCGATCGGTGATCCACAACCAGGCGATTTCTCGTTCGCAGTGGAGGCTGTTCAGCGCCGCGCCCATCAGCCTGACTTTTGAAATCGGGGTAGTGAAATAAATCTCGCGCGCAATCTCTCCTGCATCCGCTCCGGCTTCAACCAGCTCGCGGGCCAGGGCAAACGTGCTTTCCCGCAACGAGCCGTAACAGAATCCGCCGGTATCGGTGAGCACCGTGGCATAGAGGCAGGTGGCCATCTCCGGGGTGATCCTGACGCCGAAGGCTTTTGTGAGCCGGTAGACCATCTCACCCACGCTCACCGCCTCGCAGTCGATCCAGTTCAGCTGCGCGTAGGGATGCGCGGTAATGTGGTGGTCGATATTGATGAGAAGAAACTGCTCCAACCCCTCCAGGCCGGCGCGCTCAATGCCGTCGCACTCCAGCAGGATCGCAGCATCGTACGGCCCTTCGACCCGCAGCGCAGTGCGCAGATTGCCGGCGCCGGGCAACTGCCGGTAAACCGGAGGAAGGCGGTCTGCCGTGACCAGGTCGGCGCGCTTGCCGAGCTGGCCAAGGAGTTCGCCGAAGGCCAGCATGCTGCCTACGGCATCGCCGTCGGGCCGGACATGCGAAACCACTAGAAATCGTTCCCCTTCGCCGATCACACGCAGGATTTCCTGGACCGCGCCGACCGTGCCGGTAGGTTTCGCAGTTCCGATTTCCGTGTTGTGGGGGAGATGACTCATCGAATTCCGCTTACTGAGGGCCGCTCATTCGGGTCCGATTATTTGGCGGGTGCGCTTTGCTGCGCGGCTCCGCTGCCCGATACGGGCTGCTCCACAGAGGACTGCTGGCCAGCCTTCGCCGCCCGCGACGCGTATTTCCGGGAGCGGGACATGAGTTCATCGATGCGCGCCTCGAAGCGACCCTGCCGGTCGGCCAGAAAGCTGAGCTCGGGCACATGGCGCACGCCCATACGCTCTTTTAACTCGTGGCGGATGTAGCCTTTGGCAGCTTCAAGACCGGCGATCGTGAGCGTCTCGGCCTTGTCAATATCCTCGGGGTTCGAGTCAACCACAACGTAAATCCGCGCCGATTTGCCCCCCGGGTTCAGCGTCACCTCGCTGATGTGGCACAGGTCGATGCGCGGGTCGGAGAGTTCCCCCTCAATCATGGCGCCGATCTCTTCTCTCAGCGTCTCCGCCACCCGGTCCTGATGATGTTTGCGGCCTCGATGCTCCGGCATGGCGTCCTCCTATGTTTCACATGGTTCTCTGTCCGGGAACCGCTCGGCGGTAAACCTTAAAGCATACCAGATGGGCGGCAGAGGAATTTGTCGACGACGGGTTGAGAAACCGCGCGAACACGAGCCGGATGGATGTCTCTAGATGCTTTACATCTTCGCCCACGCCGCAACCCAGCCAGCGGTGAGCGTTTTCCACGGACCCCAAAAGTAGAGCAGCGAAGCGACGAATTCCGTCGCGAGCAGCCCTGCCGCCCCGATCAGAAACGAACGCATCAGCCGGCCGCGCCACCAGTCCCACCCGGTCATGAGCGCCACCAGCAGCACATTGCCGTAGAAGACATAGAAAAACCAGACGGCAATCTTCAACGGCTCATTGGGCCACAGCCAGCCCGAGAATCGCGAAAAGCCCGGATCGGCAAGCGCGACCGTGGCCAGAATCATCATGCGGCGATGCGCGGCGGGGTTTTTGCGCAGCGTGATGCCCCAGACAAGCAGAGCGATAAAGTTGACCGTGTTGAGCAGCTGGACCGAAAGGAACGGAGGATCTCCAACAGGGCCGTTCAGATTGACTACCTGGTACGCGATCGCGGCCCATGGCCCAAAAACAGCCATCAGGCAGGCCCAGCCGGCAGCCACCCAGCCCATCTTGCGGTGCCACGCCACGCGATTGCCGAGAACCAGCAGCACCTGAGCGGTAAGAATCAGCATCCAGGCGCTGAAAACCACGGCATGGATGCGGACTACAAACGGAGCGGGAGGATTCTCGTGCAGGAAACGCGGAAAATCGAGTCCGAAGCCGGCGATCATTCCCACCCAGAGAATTCCGAGCCAAACCGCTGAAGGCATGCGATCTTCGCGCGCGTTCCACGAACCGCGCTCATGCCACGCGGCTTTGCGCGCCACTGCCGAAGCTGTTGCCATTCACCGACCTCCGGATGATGTGGGGGATAATCCGAAGATCGCTGCGGGGCCCAATGCAAGTCAATAAAAATCTCAACCCTGACTTCTGAAACTTCACGCCCCG
>JASHVU010000096.1 GCA_030044455.1 Acidobacteriaceae bacterium
AGCCGCAATCGCCGGTAATCTTCCCGGAACTCCCGGCGGCGCGGGACACGCATTCCACCTGGCGGGCAACGTCTGGAACTGGATCGGTTCGGGTTCGTTTCTTCTCTCGGGATTCGGCTCGGCTCCGATTCCCGCGCAACTCGCCCTGCTGTTTGAAATGGTCGGCGTGGCTTTTGCCGCCATTATTCCCTGGGGCAGCGGCGCCGACCGTTGGCGGCTCGCGGCCGGTTGCGCGGCAAGCGCGTTGATTGCCGGCATTGTTTGCCCGCTCATTATGCACTGGATATGGGGCGGCGGCTGGCTCGCCGGGCTGGGCGCCAATTTCTCGCTGGGCGCCGGATTCATTGACCCCGCGGGCGTCGCGTCCTTGCATGTGGTAGGAGGCCTTAGCGCCCTGGCGTTGATCTGGCTGCTCGGCCCACGCGCCGGCAAATATCCCAGGACCGGAATCTCAACCGCCATGCCCGGGCACAACGCGGTTTACGTGCTTTTTGGCTGTCTGCTCGGCCTAGTGGGATGGCTGGCATGGAACGCCGCCGGAGCCATCCTGTGGATGAACGCACCTCTCGCGGCTTTGCCGGTAGTTGCGGTTAACACAATACTGTCGGCCACGGCGGCGCTGGGAGCGACGCTGGCCGTCACCCGCTACCGTTTCGGCAAACCCGACGCCAGCCTCTGCGCCAACGGCTGGCTTGCCGGTCTGGTCACTTCGAGCGCCTGCGCGGCCGTGGCTACTCCGGTTGAATCGATCATTGCCGGCCTGGTCGCCGGCGTTATTACGCCCCTGCTCGTTGAACTGCTTGAACTCGCGCTCTCCATCGACGACCCATCCGGCGCCATCACCGCGCACGCAGCGGCGGGGCTATGGGGCCTGCTCGCGGTGGGATTGTTTGCGCCAAAACCCGGTCAACTGGTTGCGCAGCTCGTCGGTATCGCCACGCTTCTCGGCATCGTGCTGCCGTTGGTCTGCCTGCTCTTCGCCCTGCTCAACCGATTCGTTCCCTTCCGCGTCGATGCCGATGGCGAGCGCATGGGCATGGACCTGCACGAGCTTGGCGGTGGCGCCTATCCGGAGTTCGTCATCCACCGCGACGAGTCGTACCGGTGAGACTTGTCGTCGCGCCGCGCTTCGGCGCGGTTGTCACGCCGGGCTCCTGCCCGGATCTTGCGCGATCGTCTGCCCCGCTCATTGCCAACCCTTACGGCTTCTGTGGCTGCGCCGGCTGCTGTTGCCCCGACGGCTGCGATGTTTGCTGAATTTGCGACTTGCTCGTCGCCGGCTGTGGCGGGTAGGCCTTGTCCACCGCCTCTTCAAACTGCTCCAGCAACATCACCTTTGGAGCGTTCAAGCCATCGGGCATCGATTGTTGCCACAACGGCCCGCTGAGCTTGCCATCGGTGTTCACCTGGCACACCTCGAAGAAATCGTCAGGCGGACCAACTTCGGCGCCGAACTGCGCGCCCGAGCCGATCCCTCCCGGCTGGCCCGGCTGGCCAGCGCCACCCGGCAACTGACCCTGGTGCGGCGTGATCCCCACGTTTCCGCGTGCCACTCGCCCCTTGCGCACCACGATCACGATTTGAGCATCGTCCCTGCTCGTGGTGAGAATGTAGCGCTTCCAGTTGTCGAGTGCATCGCGCACGTCGGCGATCGCAATCCTGTCGTCCGGGTCCAGGTTGGGGTCGAACTCTTTCCCGTCAACGGCCTCAACGTAGACATACCGCGCCTGGCCAAAAACCGCCGGTACTGAAGGTTTCTTGTTCTTGGCATGGAGAAGGAGTGCGGCCGGCAACAGAAGGGTAATGGCAACTGCCTGGTGAGGCTTCATTCGGCACCTCGTGCGGGTCGGCGCAAGCCAGGGAGCCCTTTCGCGCCGATGCACATAAGACTACGCCATCTTCGCGCCGTGAGCCGCAATCTCAATAAATCTGTCTCTGAATCCAGCAGCTACGGGCAATCGTTGGAGTGGTCCGCGCCATTGCACCTATAATTTTGATAAACACGATTGAACCGAAAAAATGGGACTCTTCACTCATCTTTTCTATCTCGGCCCGTGGGGACTGCTTCTGCAGGCTGCTGCCATTATTCACTTCATTCGCCGCCGGCCCGACACCTGGTGGCTCTGGGTCATTCTTTTTCTTGGCCCCATCGGCGCCATTGTCTATATCTGTGCTGAGGTCCTGCCCGATTTCGGTCTCCTGAACCAGTCATTCAAGGCCTTCCCCCGCCGCAAGCGCATTCGCGAGCTTGAGACGGCGATCCTCGACAATCCGTCGAGCGGCAACTACGAAGAGCTGGGCGACCTTAACTTCGACGACGGCAAGCTCGCGCAGGCGCGCGCCGCCTACGACAAAGCCATCGCCGCCCGCTCCACCACGCCCGATTGCTTCTATCGCCGCGGCATGTGCACCCTGATGCTGGGCGACGCCCAGAACGCGCTGCCCGACCTCGAACGCGTCGTGCTCCAGGATCCCAGCCATGATTTTTATCGTGCTGCCGGCCTTCTGGCAGCGGCCTACGCGCGCACCGGCCAACCCGAAAAAGCCGACGAGTGGTTCCGGCGCGCAATCGAGAAGTCGACACTGTCGGAAACCTATTTGAACTACGCCGATTTTCTGATCGCCGAGGGACGCAACCAGGAGGCCCGCGCATACGCTCTCAAGGTGATGGCCAAAAAGCCGACCATGCCCAGCTATCTGCGCCGCCGCGAGCGGCCATTGTTCGCCCGCGCCCGTAAAACCCTCAAACGCGTCCCGGCGTAACTGCGAAACGCGCTCGGGGGACCTTCGACCTGGAGACTGCACGATGAGGAACTCACGCGTTTTGGTCAGCCTTTTCCTGGTTGGATTGGTTACGGGAACGACCGCGCAGGCGCGAACCTATCGAAATCGGGAATTCGGGTTTGTTCTCCCCATCCCATCCGGCACAATGCCTTGTATTCCTCCTTATTACAGAAGCAATGGCGTCGATCACGGGCCGCAAATCATCCTGGCGCCCATCGACAAAAAATATTGCTCGATGTCTACAGGAAAAAGGTATATCGAAGTGTTTGCGGCTTTCGCATCGGAGGACTGGAAGACCGTGCACTCCTTCATTGAATCATTGTGCAAGCTCTATCCAGAGACCGAAAACGACCCGAAAGCAGTGTGCAGCCAGGCTGCGGCAGATCTGAGCTTCGCGGGCCTTCCCAGCGAGGCGGCAACGATCAACCGTTCCAACTGATCGATCGAGATCATCGTCGTCACGCTCGCCGGCAAGCCTGACCCTAACTTCGACCCGAATGTTCCGTCGAGAAACTACCAAATGGTCTTGACCACTGACGCGCAGCATCTGGACGAAGATTTGAGGGTCCTTCGCATGATGCTCAAGACGATCAGGATCGCGCCTTAACGCAATCGGCGGTCACAAACGATAGCCAGCCGCCCATCAAAATTTCACAATTTCAAATTGTCCCAGGTGAGAAGTCGAGTCGAAGGTCAAGGTCGAGCTACAGCCGGCCCAGGCGCCGAGTGCGCAGATCAGCGCATCTGCAAAACTCCCCTCGCCGGCCTTCAATGCCAGCATCGCCTCATATACCTGCTGCTCGTTTTGCACCCTGAGGCTGTCGCCGGCCAGGATTCGCTCGATTGCCAAAGCGATCTCCTGTCGCGTTGCCTTGTACCGGGAGCGAAGCACCCAGGCGACTTCGGCGATTGTGACCAGACTGACGAATCCTGGATTTTCAGGGGACAAACTCCGATCAATAATATCGTTGGCGTGCAACGACTGAACCGGGTCGTCCTGGGTCAGATAGCGGATCATGATACTCGTGTCGAGCCCTTTCACCGGCCGAACTCCCCAGCAGCGCCTTCTTCCGCCGCAACTCCCATATCTTCAACAGATATTGGTTGCTTAACCCTCCCCGCAAACATTCCTTTGAGCTCCGAAACCGGCAGTTTCGGCAAGAGCACGACCGTGCCGTCGGGATGAAGAAATATCTTCACCCGGTCCCCCGGCCCAACCCTGAGA
>JASHVU010000097.1 GCA_030044455.1 Acidobacteriaceae bacterium
GTTGCGAACAAATTAGGGTCTGTTAACCACCATTTCTCACCGGCGCAGGAGTGGCATACCCCCCATCGGATACCCCCGGCCCCTGCCAAAAGTATCAAAGTCTATTGTTTTCATCGCGATAGAAGGTGGACTTGGTTGCCAGGTCTATTGTTTTCAGGCAGATAGGATCTGCTGGTCTGCCGAACTGCGGCCTGAAAAGCTCCTAACTGCTTTCAGGATAGAACAGTGAGGAGAAATAACCGGCAAAGTGGGTGGAGGTGCAAGTATCTTTTGAATGAGAGTGATAGAGGAGGAAGGCGGCAGGCTGGGTATTGACTGCGACATGATCGCCGGCGGCCGGTGAGAAATGCAGGCTCACGCTACTCAGATGGAAGGCGACTCTCTGGGTACCGCATCTTTGTTTTTGCGCCAAGCGTGAGTTGTTCTACAGCAAAAGGAGGAGCGATTTAAGCACCAAAAGAAAGCCCCGCATGGAATTGCGGGGCTCAGTCAAACAGACGGAGTTGTTCGTCAGATCGCTACTCCGGTATATCCACGGTCTCCCTGACGTCGACGGTGCCGGAGACAGTCGGAGCGCCGGTATCGGGCTGGCCCCCGCCAATCGTGACGGTGTAAGCGCCCCCGGCAACGATGGGTTGCCCAAGATTGGTCACCATGCTCATGGCGCGCGGTTTCAGTGTGAACTTCACCTGCGTTGAAGCGCTGGGTTCGAGGTGAACGCGGCTGAATCCGCGCAAAGCGATCCGCGGCGCGCCGGCAACATCTGGGAATTTGAGATAAAGTTCGGCCACTTCGTCGCCGGCAAGAGATCCGGTGTTGGTCACGGTCACTTCGGCGTCAAGCGAGTCGCCAGGATTGATGGGCGCCGATGGCAGCTTGAGATCACTATATGAGAATTTTGTATAGCTCAGGCCGTAGCCGAACGGGAAGAGCGGCTTGCCGCTGAAGTAACGGTAAGTGCGGTTTTCCATCGAGTAGTCTTCAAAGTTCGGCAGTTGGTCAACTCCGGTGTAGAAAGTGACCGGCAGGCGGCCAGCGGGATTGTTTTTGCCACTGAGCGTTTCCGCAATGGCAGTGCCGCCCTCTTCGCCGGAGTACCAGGATTCGAGGATGGCGTTGGCGTGCTCCTTCTCCCAATTCACGGCCAGGGCGCTGCCGTTCATGAGGACGACCACGAGGGGCTTGCCGGCGGCTGCGACGCCCTGCACCAATTGTTCTTCAGGTTCGGGAAGATCGATGCTGGTGCGGTCGCCGCCAAGAAAGCCGGGCTGATTGACAGGCATCTCTTCGCCCTCGAGTTCGCTGGTGATTCCGACGACGGCGATCACGACATCGGCCTTGCGTGCGGCCTCTACGGCTTCTGGCGAGGGACCGTTGACTACCTTGGCCCAGATCAGGCTTGCTGAAGGCGTGCCGTTACCACCCATCGCGCCATAAGCGTAGGTGACATGAACAGCAACTTTGTGGCCCTTTTCCAGGTGGACGTTACCCAGGCGGCTGCCGTTGCCGAACTGCTGGGCGACGCGCTTATCGTCGACCATGACCATGGCGAAACCGTCGGCCTTGATGCCAAGAAGATAGTCGCCGGTCTCGGTTGGGTTGATGAAGCCTGACCACTGCACTACGAGCGGTGTCTTGCCCCTGGCTTCAGCGGGCAGGCTGTCGGCGCTAAGGTCGACGGTGGGTTCAACGCGCGAGGTAATGGGGGTGGGCGGGGCTCCGCGACGAAAGCCCTGACCATAGTCGGCCTTTAGGCCAGGCTTGCCGTCAGGCGTGGTGAGCACGCCGGCGGGTATCGGATCGCCATGCTGATTCAGGAACTGGGTGCCGGGCACATAAGTGATTTTGGCGTTGGGGAACTCGGCTTTGAGTCCATCCATGAAGCTGACGATTTTGTCAGGGGTTCCGTTGTAGTTGCCGAGCAGAACGCGGGTCTGGTCGGCGAGCGGCCCAACGACGGCGATGTTCTTTACTTCGGGCTTAAGCGGCAAAACTCCGTCATTCTTGAGGAGCACCATCGATTCCTCGGCCACTTTGCGGGCCAGGGCGCGATTTTCGGGGCTGGCCAGTTCCTTCTCGTCGATCTTGCTGTAAGGATCCATATCCGGTGGATCGAACATGCCCAGTTTTATGCGCGCGGTATAGAGGCGGATGAGGGCCCGGTCGACGGCGCTTTCAGGCAGGTAGCCCTGCTGCATGGCGTCGATGTAGGGGTGATAGTCATTGTCGCCTTTCACGTCGTCGCCGCTGGTGATGCACTCGTTGTCCATGCCTCGTATCAGAGAGATGGCCGAGGCCTGGGGCTGGGTGGGACGGTAATGATGGCCCTCAAAAATGTCGACGACAGCGCCGCAGTCTGAGACGACATAACCCTTGAAGCCCCACTTGTTGCGAAGCTGATCCATCAGCGTGAACTCGTTGGCACAGGCAGGCTGGCCGTTGATGGCGTTGTAGGCGCACATCACAGAGCCAGCATGACCCTCAGTAATAGCGGCGCGAAAGGCGGGCAGATAGGTGTCCAGCTCGTCGTGCTTGCTTACGTCAACGTCTTCCATGTGGCGGGTGGGCTCAGGACCGGAGTGAACGACGAAGTGCTTGGGCGTGGCAATTACTCGGTAATGATCCGGGTCGTCGCCCTGCATTCCGGTGACGAAAGCGACGGCCATGCGGCCGGTGAGAAAAGGGTCTTCGCCGTAGGTCTCCTGGCCGCGGCCCCAGCGCGGATCGCGAAAGATGTTGATATTGGGAGCCCAGAAGTCGAGGCCGTGGAAGAACAAGGGACCTCCGGGATGGGAGGCCTGCTCATGGATGACGCGGCCCTCAGTGCCGATGACGGTGGCCATCGAGTGAATGAGCGGGGTATCGAAGGTGGCCGCGAGGCCGATGGGCTCAGGAAATTCCGTCACTCCCTGGACTGCGACACCGTGGAGGGCTTCGCTCCACCAGTCGTACGCAGGAATGTTGAGCCGCGGAATGGCGCGCGAGTGATTCACGAGCTGGCTGGCCTTCTCCTCCAAAGTCAACCGATGAACGAGGTCGGCGGCGCGCTGCTCAGGCGTCAGAGTGGTATCGAGATACGCAGGCTTCGACGTATCCTGCGCCAAAGCGCTCAAGAGAGTTCCAAATGCAAGGACGGCAATCGCAGCCAGACGTATTTGATGTTTCATGATTCCTCTCGAAGGTTGTGGGCGGTTCCGCGGGTTTATGAGACTGCAGAAAACCTTTACTGCTGACGGGGGCTAATTTAAGTGACGTGGAACTTAGCTGTCAAGTTGAAGACAGCGCGTGGAAAATCGTTTTACACGCGATGAGGAATAGAATGTAACCCTTCGCGATGCCGAACCGTAATCAGCAGGTAGAAAGGTACGCAAAGAAATGCCGGAGAGTTCAAAGAACATATTGGACCGATTCCGGCAGGGCGATGCGGACGCTTTCGAAGTGATCTTCCGCGAACAACAGGCCTCTGTGTATCGATGGATTCTGCGCATTGTTCGCAATGCGGGTACGGCTGAAGACTTGACCGTCGAGACGTTTTGGAGAATTTACCGGGCTCATGCCCGATTCGACCCGGCACGGGGATTTGAACCGTGGGCGAGGAGAATTGCGACCCACGTGGCGTTGGACTGGCTGCGCACGCACAAGCCGGAAAGCGAGATGACGCCGGCGGTCGAAGCAACGCTCACGGCGGCGGCGACCGGCGATCCGGGAGTTCAGGCAGAAATCCGCGCCAAGACCGCGGAAGCGTTTACACGGTTGCCCGCCAAGCTGCGCGCGGCTGCATTGCTGGCGGTGGTAGAAGAGCAGCCGCACAAATTAGTCGCCCAGTCACTGGGGATCACTGTGACCGCCGTAAAGCTGCGCGTGTTTCGGGCGCTGAGATTGTTGAGAAAGGACCTGGAACAGCAGGGGATCAGACCATGACGGAGAAGAAACCCAACTTGGACCACGAGTCGGACCCGATCAAGGAATTGTTGAAGGCAGCCATGCCGCGCGTCGCAGAAGATGCGGCACCGTCGAGGGATCTATGGCTCGAGGTACTGAGGAAGATGGACCGCGAACCGGTCAGGATTCCGTGGTTTGACTGGGTTCTGGTGGGAGGGTTGGTGGTGCTGGCGGCAGTGTTTCCAAGCGCGATCCCGGTGTTTTTGTACTACTTGTGAGAGAGACCGGAACTAAGGGACTACGAAATGGGGAAGGAGGGATTATGAACACGCATCCGTATTTGAGGGCTTACCTGGCGGGGGTTTTTATTCCGACGCTGATACTGCCGTTGCTGCTGACAGCATTTATTGTGGCGCGGTTTGCATTGCAGGCGCCGTTCCCGCTCGAGCGGGGGTTAGTGTTTCCGCTGGCGCTGGTACCTGCGCTGTGGGGGGTGTGGAATGTGCTGTGGCTCGGCACGCATGACCGGGTTCATCAACCACTCGGCCTTCACGGCGCATTGCTGCCGTTTTTCTTGCTGCCGGCAGGAACTCTGGTAGCGCGCTGCCTGGGCATCCTGACTCTAGGCGCAAGCAGCGCGTCTTGGTTTGACACAATTACTATTCCATACGCCTGGATTGCGGTCTGCTTTGCGGGCGCTCTTGCCGGCTACTACCTGGTGTGGAAATACATTGTAGGTTTTTTGAACCGCACGCTGGGAATTGCGTAATAGATGTCAGGCCTGTTCCCATACCCGTGCAGGTCTTGAACGGTGAATCACACCGGCCGCCGAAGGTCCAATTCCGGCGGCCATTTTTTTAGAAGTCCAATGACGATTCTTCGTGCGGCGTGCGGACGATGCGCATCAACATGCCGCCGTCGAGCCAGTTCAGCTCGCAGTTCTCGCAGGTGGCGATAATCGCGCCACCGCCGCCCATGTAGAAATGCACATCGGTGTGGCGATGGCACTTGGGGCAGTCCACCGCCCTGCGCAGGTCCGCAGGATCGGCAGGCGAAGGGATTTCATCCTCATTTTTGCATTTGTCGCGAAGCTCGCCGATGAGCGGCTCGAAGACATTCATGCCAATCAACATTCCCTTGCACTTTTTGCAGGCGCAGAGCTTGATGCCGCCCAGCATCGCATTCCAAAGCGGGATCGAGCAGACCGGGCAATTGAGTTCCTGAAACGTCTCTTCGAGAAAATGGACGCCGGCATCGTCGGCCGGAAGAACCACAACCGTCTTGCAGTAATCGCAGCGCATGCTGGCGTCGCCGGTTGCGAGGCGCATTGGAGCTCCGCAGGACGGGCAGTTCATTGATGTTTACCGCACTCGGGGCAAAACTTGGCACCCGCTGGAATAGGCTTTCCGCACTCAATACAGAACTTTGCGGCCGCCGCGGCGGGTGCCGACGCTCCGGATGATGAAGCTGGGGTGGTGGCGGTGGCCTGGCCCATGAAAGCCTGGGCCATGGCGACTCCAGCGCCAAGTCCAACCCCCATTCCTGCCGTGCCGCCAGTGTTTTGTGCGGCTTCTTCAAGTGACTCGGCGGCTTCGAATTGCGTCAGGCGGCCCACATCGCCGACCATCCCGATGCCAATACGCTGATCGAGGACCTTCTGAAGATCGTCGGGCAAAGAGACGCTTTCGACAACGAATTGATTCAGTTCGAGACCCAGTGTGGAGAAGGCTGGCTTGACAGCATCAGCAACTTTGGCAGCAAGAGCCGACTGGTTGGCGGCCATGTCGAGGAAAGTGACGTCGCTGGTGGCAAAGACCTGGGCCATGCGCTCCACAATCATGGTTCGCAACTGGTTTTCAAGATCGGCGGCGAGGTATCGCTGGCGGGTTCCGCTCACCTGGGTGAAAAAAACGCGCGGGTCGGCGACGCGGTAGGCATAGTTGCCGAAGGCGCGGACGCGAACCGCACCGAACTCCTTGTCACGGATGGTGACTGGATTGGCCGTGCCCCACTTCTGGTCGATTTGAAGGCGCGTGGAGAAGAAGTAAACATCGGACTTGAATGGGGACTGGAAGTCCTTGCTCCAATTCATAAGGTCAGTGAGGATGGGAAGATTACGCGTTGAGAGCGTGTGCAACCCGGGGCCAAAAACGTCGGCGATTTTGCCCTCGTTGATGAAGGCGGCCATCTGGGTCTCGCGAACGGTGAGCTGGCCGCCGTTTTCAATTTCCATGTCCTCCATGGGATAGCGGTACGACAACACGCCATCCTCGGTTTCGTTCCACTGGATGACGCGAATGAACTGCTTTGCGATGAAGTCTCCGAAGGTCACGATCTCCTCCTCGGTGGCATGGTAGCACCGCTAAATCAACAAATATCTGCAACTAAAGAGACATTCCGGCCTTTGGAATCTGGTTTTGCACGCTCACCTGGACGGATTAAAGAAGTCACCAAGCCCGGCGCGTTCGGCATGAGCCGCCATCGTCGCCTGAATCTCGAGCGCGAGAGCGAGCGCGGCGCGGCCCTGGCGGGCAGTGACCCTGGGAGGGGTTCGGTTGCGGACCGCATCGAGAAACGAAAGGATCTCAAGACGCAAAGGCTCGCCCGGCGCAATTTCCGGCTTGGCAAAAGATAGTCCCCGCGCTGGACCTTCCGGAGACTTAAGCTGCGCGGTGATTTGCGCGACCACTGCCGGGTCGATGCCGGCCATGGTGGCTAATTGCGCAATCCTTGCCGGTTCAACCTTGCTCAGGTCGAACGTACCGGCGGCAATTGCTGCGGCGATGTGGGGCGGAATCATGGATCGCACATTCGCCGGCAGCGCGGCCAGCAGATCGCCGGACCCGGCAGGTGCGTCGTCGATGCGGATAACCAGGACGTCGCGCCGGGCGTAATCGATGGAGACGTACTGGCGCGGCTCAAAGAAGCGCAGCTTGCGCACCCGCTCAGTAGAGACGCGGGAAGCGGTGAAGTTGGCGACGCAGCCGGATTCAAATTCGACGCGGACGTTAGCGATGTCGACTTTGGGCGAGAGGATGGGCAAGCCGACGGCGCGGACTTCGCGCACGGGCGAATCGGCAAAAGTGAGAACGATGTCGAGGTCGTGAATCATAAGATCGAGGACGACATCGACGTCGAGAGAACGAGGCGTGAAGACGCTGAGGCGGTGGGCCTCAAAAAACATGGGACGCGTGAGGCGCTCGGCAACGGCGAGTACGGCGGGATTGAAGCGCTCGAGATGGCCGGGCTGGACGATGTTTTTTCCTGCTCTTTGGAGAAGATCATCGGCTTGTTGAAGATTCGCAGCCAGCGGCTTTTCAACCAGCACATCGATGCCGGCGTCAAGGAGTTGAGTGGCAACCGCGTGGTGATGCACAGTCGGGACGGCCACACTGACGGCTTGGAGATTGAGATCGGCGGCGAGAAGTTCATTGACCGATGGGAAAACTGGAATCTGGTACTGGGCGGCGGCGTCATGAGCGCGTGCCGGATCCGGTTCGACGGCGGCAACAAGCACAACGCCTTCACCGGCCGATTCCAATTCGCGATAAACGCGGAGATGATTGCGGCCAAATGCGCCCGCGCCGGCAACGGCTACGCGCAGTTGGCTTCCACTGGCTATTGTGCGGCCTCTTTCTGCTGCGTTTCCTTTGGGGATTCTCCCTGGATGGCCTTGAGGCATCGGCCATAGAGTTCGAGGAGCTGCGATACGTGCTCCTCAGGCTTGGCGGGCGCCGCTCCGCTAAATCCAGTAGAGGGAGTTGCGGGGCGGCCGACGCCAACCGTGCCGGCTACGAACTTTAAAAGATCGAGCGCGATATCTTCATTGCGACGAGCGCCAAGTCCAACGTCATTGAGTGAATCCATAGGTAGAAATCTCCGAAGAAAGATGCTACCAGAAACGGCGACAGCCCATCCGTGGCCGGCCAAACGGTAACCGAGGCTGCGGCGCGCAAAGAGCGACAGATTCTGGCCCTGTTCGTTTTCGAACATTCGATCTCGCAATCGAACCAGGAAGGGCTTTGGGCCCACGTGGCGCAACTCTCAAAACCGGCTGGAAAATCAGATGTTTGGGTTTCGAGGCTGCGTGGCGTAAGAATTGCTGCCCAGTCGTGGGATACTTCTGTCGTGGGGGTAGGATGGACACGTTGTTCTATGATCTGCGTTTTTCCCTTCGACAATTGAGCAAGGCGCCAGGGATGGCATTGCTGGCAATCCTGACATTAGCGCTTGGCATCGGCGCAAATGCTGCGATTTTTACGGTCGTCGAGAATGTGCTGCTACGGCCGCTTCCCTATCCGAACTCGAGGCAGCTGGTCTTTATCGGCCCGCCGCACGCCGAGCCTGGCTTCTCGTCGACCTCCTGGCTCAACTACAGCGACATCCGGTCGCAGTCGCATCAGCTTGAAGCGGTGGCGGGCTACTCAGAAGACATAAGCGTGATTGAGACAACGGATGAGTCTGAGAGTGTTGAGGCGCCTCGGGTAACCCCAAACCTGTTTTCAATGCTGGACGCAAAGCCGCTTTTGGGACGTACCTTCACCGCAAGCGACGGAGAGGCCAACGGGCCTCGGGTTGCGATTCTCGGAGAAGGACTGTGGAGAGGCACATTCCATGCCGATCCAGGAATTGTGGGGCGCACGGTAAGGATCGGCGGGCAGGCGCGAACGGTGATAGGCGTGATGCCAGCCGCTTTTCACTTTCCCGAGTCGATGGGACCCGACCTTGAAAAGGGCCTCTGGCTGCCATTGCAACCTACCGGTGAAATGCTGAAGGATCGCGGCTACGACTTTTTCCTGGTCGTGGGCAGGCTTCGCGAAGGCGCCAATCTGAGCCAGTTGCAGCAGGAGCTGAAAGCAATTGCCGGGCGCGTTCCGCGCACCAAAGACGATTCGATCGTCAGGTTGGACGCCTGGTCATATCAGGAGCTTTTGACCGGATCGGTCCGTCCGGTTTTGTTTGGGCTTTTTGCGGCGCTTGGGCTGGTGTTGCTGATTGCCTGTGCGAACGTTTCAAACCTGCTGATTGCGCGTTGCCTCGGACGCCGTCAGGAGTTTGCGGTGCGGGCTGCGTTAGGCGCTGGCCGGGCGCGGCTCATGCGTCAGCTACTGGCCGAGGGTTTCATTCTCAGTTTCATGGGCTGCCTGGTCGGCGTGATTCTTGCTGAGCTCGCCATTGCCGCAGTCCACAAACTGCCTGACGGCACCATTCCCCGCGCCGATGCGATTTCAATCCACTGGTCCATCGTTCTGGTATTGGCGGTCATCGCTGCGGTTACGACCATTCTGTCGTCGCTTCTGCCGGGTCTTCTTGTAGCCCGTTCCAATCCCCAGGCCGCGCTGCAGGCAGCATCGCGCGGATTGGGCTCGCGGACAGTGGGCGGAAGGATCTCGGGCATATTGGTTACGGGCGAGGTTGCCCTTTCGACATTGCTGTTAGTCGGCGCCGGACTGCTTTTCAGAACTTTATGGAATCTTGAGAACGCGCAATTGGGTTTTGCGACGGCGCACCTGACTACATTCTCGGCAATGCCCGCAGATGCGGCGGGGTTCTCGGGGATGGCGGTTTCAACGGATACGACGAACGCCCCGCCTTCGGTTGCTTCTCTTGTTTACAAGCCGGTTCTCGATCGCATCAGGCAATCGCCCGGCGTTGAAGATGCAACATTGGTGACGGAACCGCCACTCGGAGGAATGGGCATCGGGAGCAGTTTCGACATTCTGGGTGAAACAAAGGACCCGAAGAATGAGTGGCAGACGAACGTGACGGCGGTCAGCGGAGATTACGCGCGAACTCTCGAGACTCCGATCGTTCGCGGACGAATGATTGAAGACAGCGACACTCGATCGACGCAGTTTGTCGTGGTGATTAACCAGGCCTTTGCAAAAGAGTTTTTCCCTGGAAAAGATCCGATCGGGAAGCAGATCGACCTGGGCGGGAAAGACACGGGAATGATCCAGCCCTACACAATCGTGGGAGTGCTTGGGGACCAGGTGGATAAGAGCGTCGGAGCGCCGGCGCGGCCGAACCTGATGATTCCGCAGGAACAGATTCCAACAACATCGCTTTTTTACCAGGCGCTTTTGAAGACGATCGTCAACTTTGTCGTGAAGACCCGGGGGAACATACCGGTAGCGCCGCAGATGCGGGCCGTCTTCCACAGCGTGGCGCCGGGATACGCGCTCGACAACTTTCAGACCATGCAGGATGCCGTGGATAAGAACACTTTCAGCCAGCGGCTGGGACTTTATCTTGTGGGCTCGTTTGCCGGGTTGGCGATTGCAATGGTGATTGCAGGGCTTTACGGGGTGCTGTCGCAGCTGGTGAGTTACCGGCGCCGGGAAATTGGCGTGCGCATGGCGCTGGGAGCAACCCGCGCGAGCGTGGCGCAACTGGTGCTTCGCCAGGGGAGTGCGTTGATCGCCGTTGGGCTCGTGGTGGGATTGATTCTGGCGTTCGCCACCGGAAGGCTGGTAAAGAGCTTCCTCTACCAGGTGAAACCCACCGATGTTTCAACGTACTTGTGCGTGGCGGCGGTGCTAGCGCTGGTCGGGCTGATTGCTGCCTTCATTCCCGCCCGGAAGGCGGCGTCAATTCAACCGATGCAGGCACTGCGCGAGGATTAGACCGGATTAGGAATTTACGTGGCGAAATTGAATGCGTGCAAGGTGCCGTTTTCTTGAGGAAAGCGGCACTTGAGAACACCAACGCTCCCTACACCAATTCCTAATCCGGTATAGCTGGCGGGCCCGACCCGAGTGCTCAGCTAACCTTGATGCAGGATGACTGTTGCTTACATCGGACTGGGCGCGAACTTGCCGAGCCCTGCTGGCTCTCCTGAGGCCACGCTGGCCGCAGCGGTTAAGCGAATGTCTGAGCTGGGACAGGTGATCGCGTGCTCTTCGCTTTACTCGACCGCGCCGGTGGGCTATGCGGAGCAGCCGCGATTCTTGAATGCGGTGGTGGGAGTCGAAACGCATCTCGGCCCGCGGGAATTGCTGCTCGCACTGCTGGGGATTGAGCGCGAGTTTGGACGGGACCGCGCCAGCGCCATTGTGAACGGACCGCGCACTCTGGACCTCGACATTCTTTTGTGTGGCGACTTGATGGTGAGCGAATCAGGCCTGGAGATTCCCCATCCCCGGCTGGCTGAGCGCGAGTTTGCTCTGGTTCCGCTAAACGAAATTGCCCCGGACGCACGCGATCCGCGATCGGGCGCGAGCGTGAAACAATTGTTAGAGAAGTTGCGGACTGGCCTTTCACTGAATTCGAATCAAACGACGGATGAAGTTGTGGCAATCGAAAGCGATTGTTGGCGCGCTGGCGGGTCTCGCGCTCATGCCGGTAGCGACAACGCGCGCGCAAGCGCCGGCGTCGATCCAAATCACAGTTGAAGATGCGCGCGGAGCTGTTCTGGCTGGAGCGGTAATCACCGATAGCAACGGCAAAGTGCTGGGGCAAACGGATGAGGCTGGCCAGGCAGCGATTTTGTGCGCGATACCCTGCTCTGTGCGAATCTCTGCCATGGGATTTGCGCCGCAAAGCCTGATGATGACGGCATCGACAACGGTAATGCTGAAGCCAACGCAGGTTGCGGAACAAGTGACGGTCACAGCGTACAGGACGCCGATCGGAGACCTCGAGAGCCCAGCAACAACGAGGACTCTGACACAAGCAACTCTGGGAACCACTGCGGCGATTCCGCTGGACGATCAGCTCCGCCAATTGCCGGGGGTCGAATTATTCCGCCGCTCCAGCTCGCTGGTGGCGAATCCGACTTCGCAGGGAATCAGCCTGCGCGGGCTGGGCTCGACCTCGGCAAGCAGGACGCTGGCGACCGAGGACGACGTGCCACTGAACGATGCGCTGGGTGGTTGGATCCACTGGCAGGAGACCCCGGAGCTCGCAATTCGCGACGTGGAGCTGGTGCGCGGAGGAGCCAGTGATTTGTACGGCTCGAGCGCCATTGGCGGCGTGGTGAACATTATTTCCGCACGCCCTGAAACCGATGGGCTGGAGGTGCGGAGCACCTACGGTGGTGAGGAAACCTACGATAACAGCGCACTGACGACAGCAAAGCGGGGCACATGGGGCGGGCTGATTGCCGGAGGGTTGATTGGGACGAATGGTTACGTTCAGGAGGCGCCCTATCAACGCGGCCCGGTGGACCAGCCAAGCAATGTGCATAGCCAGAATGCGCTGCTGATCGGCGAACATGAGAGCGGCACGCTTCGCGGATTTGCACGGGCGAGCGGATTCAACGAGCTGCGCCATAACGGTACGCCGTACCAATTCAATGGAACGAGGCTGGTGCGATATGCGACCGGCGCGGAATGGACCAACGGACAAGGCGATGCGCTCAATCTGCGGCTCTACGGCAGCGATGAACGGTACAGGCAAACATTCTCGAGCATTTCGAATCTGCCGAATTTTGGAGATGCGGCTTGTACCTACCGCTGCGGCGAAACACCGACGAAATACTCCTACGTTCCCGATAACGAACTGGGTGCGTCGCTGAACTGGACGCAGTCATTGACGTCGAAATTGCTGTTGGTGGCTGGCGCCGACGTGCGCGACGTGCGCGTGTGGGATGAAGAACGGTCGTTCGGAGCAAAACCGGGGGTTACAAACCTGCACGACCATCAACGCGGCTCGGGCGGCTATGCCGAAGCGATGTGGCAGCGCGGCGGATGGACGATGTCGGCATCGGGGCGGCTCGACTGGTTCCAGAATTACGACGGGCAGCAGTTGATGTGGAACGGAGATGGATGGACGCCAAGCGCTACCCAGCCTCAGCAATTTGGCGAGAGACTGTTCGATCCGCGCCTCGGGGTCTCGCGCAGACTTTTTGAGCATTGGGCGGTTTCAGCGAGTGGTTTCCGCGCGTTTCGCGCGCCCACTCCGAATGAGTTGTACCGCGCCACCCAGGTTGGGAACGAGCTGACGCTTGCCAACGGAAGTCTGAAGAGTGAACGCGCGACAGGATGGGAAGCCGGACTGACTACGCACCAGCAATGGGGCGTGATCAGGGCAAGCTATTTCCTCACGCAGGTGAATCGACCCATCACCGCGCTCACCACAAACCCGAATTCATCGCCGATTTTGCTGGTGCGCGAGAATCTGGGGCAGATCGAGAGCCGCGGTTTTTCTCTTGATTTTGGACTAGCTCCGAGGCCATGGCTGGGAGTGGATGGCGGATACCAGTATGCGCACGCGACGGTTTCACGAGGCACGCAGGATTACGGCAAGTGGATTCCGGAAGTGGCGAGGAACGTCGCGACGCTGAATGTGCGGGCGTCTGACGCGCGACTGGGTGCGCTGAGCCTGCAGAGCCGATTGAGCGGGCGCATGTACGACGATGATGCGAATTCATTCCTGCTGCATGGATACTTCAGGCTCGATGCCTACGCTTCGCACAGCTTCGGGAGGCGGCTCGAGGTGTTTGCGGCGGGCGAGAATCTGTTCAATCGTGCGATTCAGGTATCCGAGACCCCGACAACAACGCTCGGACAACCAAGGACGGCGAGAGCTGGATTTGAAGTGAGGATGAATGCGGCGCGCGATAACTAACGATGTCGATTGCGTTGCACGAGACGGGCACTTGCTTGAGTGGCGATTGGTCTGGACCGATAGAATTCTCTGGTGAGCTTCAAGTTTGAAATTCTTGCCGAGAGCACCGGCGGCGGGCGGTGCGCGCGGCTTGATTTGCCGCACCAGGTAGTGGAGACGCCGGTGTTTATGCCGGTGGGTACGGCCGGCTCAGTCAAGGCCGTGGCGCAGGATGTGGTAGAGAGCCTGGGCGCGCAGATCATTCTCGGTAATACGTATCACCTTTATCTGCGGCCTGGGCATGAGGCCATCCGGCGCATGGGCGGGCTGCACCGATTTATCAGCTGGCCGCGCGCCATGCTTACCGATTCGGGCGGCTTCCAAGTGTTCAGCCTGAGCCAGTTGCGCAAAGTCACGGACGAGGGCGTGCAGTTTCGATCGCACCTGGATGGGAGTTCACACTCCTTTACCCCTGAGCATTCGATCGACGTTCAGATTGCACTGGGCGGCGATATCTCGATGGCCTTCGACGAGTGCACCGAATATCCAGCCGATCGCAACCGTGCGGAAGAGAGCCTGCGGTTGACGATCACCTGGGCAAAGCGGTCGCTTGCGCACTTCAGCGCGCATCGCGAAAGCGTGATTTGGCGCGATGAGTTTAGAGGGCGCAGGCAGAGTCTCTTCGGAATTGTGCAGGGCGGAATGTACGCGGATCTGCGGCGAGAGTGCGCCGAGCGGCTCACAGAGATGAGTTTTGGCGAGATGCAGTTCGACGGCTACGCAATCGGCGGGCTAAGTGTGGGTGAGCCGCGCGAGTTGACACTCGAAATGATTGCCGAGGTTCTTCCCGTTCTGCCCCGCGACAAACCGCGTTATGTGATGGGTGTCGGGTATCCCGACGAAATTGAGCGCTACGCGAAACTCGGCGTGGACATGATGGATTGCGTTCTGCCCACGCGCGCAGCGCGCCACGGACTGCTTTTTACGAGCGAAGGACGCGTGAACATCAAGAACAAGCAATACGCCGAGGATCAAAATCCGCCTGACCCGAATTGCAATTGCATGGTCTGCCGGCGCTACACTCGCGCTTATCTGCGGCACCTGATGCAGGCCGGCGAAGCGCTTTCGGGCACCCTGAACACGATTCACAACCTGGCGTATTATCTTGGGATCATGGCGCGGGTGAGAGGGGAGATTGCGGCTGGAACGCAGAGTTAAGCGCACATTCGGGCGGCCCCATTCTTCCCGCACAAGACGCGGAGACGATGGGGCAACCTCAGAGGCGATCTCAGGGGCGACCTCAGATTGCGGCGCCCAACAGTTGCTTCAGCGCCGAGACGTATTCCTGAAGAGCCTCGCGGCCCGTGTCGGTCATGCGGTAGATAGTTTGTGGCTTGCGCTGGACAAATTTTTTCTCGACGGCAACATAGCCCGACTCTTCCAGCTTCATGAGTTGCGCGCCTAGATTGCCGTCGGTCGATCCGGTTTTGGCGCGAAGCCAGGTGAATTCGGCCTCTTCAACGCCGGCGAGGAGCGAGAGCAGAGCCAGCCGTAGTTTGCCGTGAATCACTGGATTCAACTCCGGAAGTTCAGGCATGGCGCGCGACCTGCCGGCGCTGGCGCGACTCGAGCACCATCATGTATGCGCCAAAAACGATCTGGCCCAGAAATATGGCGACCAGAAAAGTCACGACCGTCACATTGAGACTGGTGAAGCAGGCCACCATCGTCGCCGTCCACCACACAATTGCGCAAATGAACTCAGCCTTCCACTTGAGCGTGAAGCTGCAAGCGGCGTTGGCCAGCCCGATGATTGCCGAAGCAGTTGCAAAAAAGGCTCGAGGGTCGGTCCCGCGCAGGCCAAAGCCTATTGCATCAAAAAGGATGAACATGGTCGCACCGGATGCGATCCAGATGGAAGCAATAGCGCGGCCGACAGTGGTTTCGGGGGCCTGGTATTTGCGGCGCGAGAAGCCAAGAAAAGTGAATACTGCGGCCGCTGCCATGGTGACCGGCCAGGCATAAACGAAACCGCCTAGCCATGCCCAGAAGAACGCAACGTAGTACGCAATGCCCCACAGCACGAAGGTCCAACCCCAGCTTTCCTGCTTGCGACGCCCCTCGGCGATCATTCTTTGCATCAGGTCGAGACGTTCTCTCAATTCGATCTCTTCAGCATTTGCGTTCATGTGATTCTCCTTTTCATGCTGGTCGATATTCTGAGCTGAGGTCAGTTCACGCATATTCCCAACGCCGGGCTACTCTGCGCGCAACCAGGAACAAGACAATGCCCGACGCCACCAGGACACCGACCTGGGGCCATAGATCCCATAACGGCAGGTTGCGCCAGAAGACCTTGGTAAAGCCATCGATCGCCCAGCCATTGAGAGTAAAAAGGCCGGCCTTTTGCATAGCTTCGGGCATAAGGAAGCGTGGGAACATGCTGCCGCCTATGGCCGACATGATGAGGATAAGCAGTGTGGAGAGCGCGCCGAGTTGCCCACGCGTGTGGCAGGCGCTCGCCAGCAGCAATCCAAAGGCGGCCACCGAAAATGCAGTGGCCATGCCCATGACGGTGAACCCCGCAAGGTGACTGAAGAAATCGAGCTTGAACACAGCCCATCCCCACAGAAACATGGCGACGAGCTGAACGAATGCAAGAATCGTATTGTAAAAAAGCTTGCCGGCGAGCAAGCGAGTCATGGTGATGCGTGAGCTGAGGACGCGATCGAGAGCGCCGCTCTCGGCTTCATCGAGAAGCGCGCCGGCCGATCCGCTGGCAGTGAAGAGAAGGAACATGACGCCAATTGCCGCGGCGTAAAAAGAAATCATAGAACTATTCTTGTTGTCACCGACCACGGAGCGGGTGTTGACGGCGATGACGCTTGCGCTGAAGCCACTGCTGGTACCGGGAGATGAAGGGTTCTCCAGGCGGCTTTGGATTTTTTTGAGCTCATCGAGCGAGGATTGCATCTGCGCACGCTGGGCAGGTGTGAAGGCGCCGATGTAGCGTTCGGAGTATTGCATTCCCTGTTCAGCCATAACTGCAGGCATCGAGGTGAACGCGGCCTTCTGCAGCATTCCAATGACGACCTGGGGAGCGATCGTATCGCTCGAGTCGTTGAGTAGCTGGATGGGGGTCGCTTTGGAACCGGGACCGAAGCCGACGGGATGTTGACCAAATCCCCGCGGAATGACGAGGGCGACTGAAACGTCGCCGGCTTTGACTGCGGCTTCAGCAGTTGACGCAGTATAGTCGGGCGGCACAGATGCGTTTTTACCGCTAGCCTCGGGGTGCGTGAGGACGTTTAGGGAGCTCTCGTGCAAGAGACCGCGGACGAGGTCCTGTGACGCTTCGCTTTTGTCTTCGTCGACAAGGATCACTTTGACGCGAGGAGTGGTATCGTGCTGGCCGCCAAAGATGACGGCGAAGATGGAAAAGAACGCGATCGGCAATATGAAGCTGAGCACAAATGCGGCGCGATCACGGCGAAGGGCAAGCAATGAGGTACGGGCAACGCTGAACATTAGAGCACTTCTCCTTCATATGCGGTTTTCGCAGAGAGGATGGCAGGTTGCGATTTCGTGAGGAAAGTGCAACTGAGTAGTGGCGGCTTCAAGATGGACCTCGAGGAGAAGTGCATCAGTCGCGCAACTCCCTTCCGGTGAGGTGAAGGAAAACGGATTCAAGGTTGGGGCGGCGAATGGAGACGTCTTCGAGAACGAGGCCGGTGTTGGCGGCGCTGTCGAGCAGCGGGCCGATTTGTGAGGACTGCTCAATGGTGAATTCCGCCGTGGAGTCGACGAGCCGGCCGCCGTGAGCCTCAGTCCACGCGGCGATGCCGGCAGCCGCGCCGGAAAAGCGCGCCAGCACCTGGCTGCGTTGGCCAAAGACGTCACGAACCAGCGATTCCTTGGTTCCGCGCGCGATGACCTGGCCGTGATCGATGATGGCGATGCGATCGCAAAGGCGCTCGGCCTCTTCCATGTAATGCGTGGTGTAGACAATCGCAGTGCCTTCGGCGCGGAGCGACTCAATCATTTCGAAGATGCGGTTGCGCGATTGCGGATCGACGCCAACGGTTGGCTCATCCATGAGAACGATGCGTGGACGTTGAATGAGGCCGGCCGCCATATTAAGACGCCGTTTCATTCCACCCGAGAGGTTTTTGGCGATTTCTCCTGACCTGTCTTCAAGCGCTGCCCAGTTGAGGCACCAGGCGACAGACTCCTTAAGCTTGGTTCGGGGCAACGCAAAATAGCGGCCAAAGGCGGAAAGGTTTTCGCGGACGGTGATGCGCGGGTAAAGCGCAATCTCCTGGGGTATCCATCCCAGCGCCATGCGTGCGCCCATGGAGCCGGCAGGAAGGCCAAAGACCTCGACGGTGCCCGAGTCGGGGACGACTCTGCCCACGATGGAGCGGATGAGTGTGCTCTTTCCGGCACCATTGGGTCCGAGCAGGCCTATGCACTCGCCTGCGCGGACCTCGAGGCTGACGCCGTCGAGGGCGACCGTCTGGCCAAAGCGCTTGGCCAGCATGTCCACACGGAGAGGGAGGGCGGAACTGCTTGAAGAAGCGGAACTGGTTCCGATAGCGGTTTCAGTAAGCGTCATAAGAATTCTCATTTGGAGAGAGTAGACGGGGCCCCAATTAAGAGAGTACTCTATTTTATAGAGCATAGTTTGTCAAGGAAAATCTCCACCCTGAAAGGTTCTCCGGGCGCAGTTGCCATTCTTGGTTTATTTTCAAACACTTATCGCATTCGCAACTCGACGATGGGGCTGGCTTGACGATGAGTTTACGGGCTTCGAGAGTTAAAGGAGCCGAAAGTTGACTTCGATCGTGATGCGGACGGGAACGGGATGACCGTCCTTCATTCCAGGCTTGAATTTGTAGTGAGGTATGGCTTCGAGGGCCTTTTGGTCGAGGCCTTCGCCGAGCGGCTGGATTACGACAGGATTGTGCGGAATGCCCTGCGCATCGACGATGACCGAAATCATGCAAACTCCCTGGTACTTGTTGCGGCGCGCCTCGTCGGAGAATTCCGACATCGGCGCGTAGAGCAGCACCGGAGCGGAGACACCGTTGCCCGGCGAATAAACGCCATCGCCCGGGCCGTATACATTACCGGGACCGAAACCGGGACCATATACACCATTCCTTCCCGCACCGATGCCAGTCGGACCGCCGGGGCCGTTCGAAAGCATGGTGACGTTGGTTGAATCTTTCATTCCGATATTCGGCAGCGAAGGGTCAGAGGGAAGATTGACGGATGCCGGCTCAACGGCGAGCTTTGGGTCGACGATGGGAATGATCGGCGCAGCAAGAGGCGCGGCTGTAAGTTTTGGCGGATTACCGCGGGTTGGGTCGATGGGGTCGTGGGCGCCGGCGCCGCTGCCGCCGTTGTTGGCTTGAGGAGTGAACGGCGTGAGCAGTGGAATATTGCTGAGGTCGAAGCGACCGTGCGGGACAGGTTTGGTGAAATCACCGCTCGTGGTTCTCAAACCAAGAATCAGCAGCAGCGCGATGAGTGCACCGTTCACAGCGGTAGATGTGCCGATGGCCCACGGGTTGGTGCGGATCCGCGACTCAAGCGTGACGGTCGCGAAGAAGCCTGCAACGCCAGGTACAGCAGCATCGGATTTGATGCGCGCGGAATTGGGCCGAGTCATCCATCACCTCTGTGCAAAGCACTCATTCACCCCTGGTCTGAAGCGAAGAATGAATCGCCACAGAGATCGCGGAAGGCTGGCGGATAGACGCGGTCGATGGAGTGTCGTCAACAACGAGTGCGAAAGATTGGGCGCAATGATGCGAGGGAAAAACTCCGGAAGAATTAGTTGATGAGCGAATCTAATTGAGAAACGACGCGATCGAGAACTCCTGCCCAGTCGCCGGGAGAGGCTTGGCGGAAGAGTCGTGCGGTGGGGTACCACGGGGTAGTTTCGAGCTGCTGCATCCAGCGCCAGTCGGAGAGATATGGAAGCAGGATCCAGACGGGCTTGGCCATGGCGCCTGCAAGATGCGCGATGGATGTGTCGGTAGTGATCACCAGATCGAGTGTGGCGATGAGGGCTGCGGTTTCAGCGAGGTCATGGTCGCGGCTTGATCCATCGACGATACGAACATCTTGCGGAAATTTTGCGATTTGAGCTGCTGCGTCGCCTTTCTGCAACGAAATCCAGTTAGCGCGAACCGAATTAAGAAGCGGGAACAGCGTTCGAAGATGCATGGAACGCTGGGCGTCGGCGCGGTAGAGCGGGTTACCGGCCCAGGCGAAGCCGATGCGCGGGCCGGGACAATTGCTCGGAAACTGCGCGTGCTTGGCGCAAAAGTTGTCTGGTTCCGCGCCCAGGTAAGCTCCAGACCAGGGAACGGTGTCGACAGTTGTAGAGAAGACCGCGGGGAGACTCATGAGAGGACACTCGAGGTCGTAGTCGTTGCGAGGCGTGGCGAGCAGGCGGACTTGAGCAAGGCCGGCGCGAACGACGGCCAGTGAGCGGAGGAGACGCTCGACCGGCGGCTGGACTTCAAGAACCGGAGACCCGCCGCGTGCGACCACGAGGCAGGCATATCGGCAAAACTGAATGGCATCCCCGAGCCCCTGTTCGGCGTGGAGGAGGATGCGCTGGCCGTTGAGGGGCTCGCCGCGCCAGCGGGAACAAACAAATGTCCGGCGCACGCGATGGACTTCGCGGAACTGCCAGCGGGATTCATAAGCTCGCCATCCGCTGCGCCATTCGCCCAGACGAAGTTGAGTAAGCGCAAGATTGTATTTTGCGCCGGCGTTTTCAGGGTCGCTATCGACGGCGCGTTGGTGAGCCTTGAGGGCTTGGGTCACGCAACCCAACTCGAGGAGCGAGTTGCCGCAATTGGAAATGGCACCCTTGCTGCGAAGAGCTTCAGCAAGCTCGAACTGCGTGATGGCCTCGGCGAATCGGCGCTCGTTGTGGAGAACGATTCCAAATTGATTCACGGCTTCAGCGTGACTGGGATCGATCGCAAGGGCCCAGCGAGCGAACTCGCGCGCGCCGGGAATATCACGCGCAGCGAGTTGCAGCTGGCACCAGGCAATCAGGGTTTCAATCTGCGCAGGATCAAGGGCAATAGCGTGCTCGAGGCAGTCGCGGGCTGCCGCGAAACGTTTGCGCTCGCGCTCAAGTGCAGCGAGGTTGATCCAGCCGGAGACGAGGTCGGGGCGGAGATGAATGGCGCGGCGCAGAGCAGCTTCGGCTGCCAGGTCGCGGCCCTGTTCACGAAGCAGGCTGCCAAGATTGATCCAGGCGGCGGCATAATTGGGTTTGAGAGTGAGGGCACGGCGGTAGCGGGATTCAGCTTCAGGGGTTCGGCCGAGACGATTGAACGCAAAGCCTGCGGCAAACTCAGCTTCGGCATAGCGGGGGTGAAGGTCGAGAGCGTTGCGGTAGTGATCGAGTGCCTGAGTGAAGTTGCCGAGGATGGCAAGAGCATTGCCGAGGCCGAGATGCGCGCAGGCAAGCGAAGGCTGGTAGCACAGGACAATTTCGAATTCGGAGATAGCCTCAGCGGGTCGACCCGCAGCAAGTTTCAGCTCTCCCAGGCTCAGGTGAGCTAATGAATTGGTTCCTCCGAAACGAAGGGCCCGATGATAAGCCTGCTCAGCTTCGGCGAACCGGCCGGTCGCTTTGAGTGCTTGACCAAGCGCAATCCAGCCGGCGCCGGTGCCGGGATTCACAGCGAGCGCGGCAGAAGCCATACGGATTGCGTGCTCAGTCTGCCCACTTGCCAGAGCGAAGAGGCTCATTCCGATGAGAGCCGGGGCGTGCGAGGGGTTGGTTGCAAGGATGCGCTGGTAAGCAAGCGCCGCCTGGAGCATTTGCGGAGCAGGCCGAGGGGGCGATGGTTTTTGCGGTTTGGTCAAGTCCGGAATCAGGCGCACCTCAGTGGGAACGATTGCACGGACCGATGCAAGCAGCAAACGGATTTCTTGGAGGGATCTAATAATGCGCGTCGGCAGGGTATCGGGAGAGATCGGCTACGACGCCGTTCCCTGTCCCTGGTTTTGCCAGTTGCTGAGCGGCTTGGCGCTGAAGCGACCGCGGATCTGGTTGATGGCGACGAGCCAGGGAACGACTATGGAAATTGCAAAGCGCGCAAGCACCGCTTTGAAGCCAAAGCGGGGAAGAAAACGCCAGTCGCGATGAAATGCGTACCAGGATTCGAGCAGAAAAACGAAAAGAAGCGGCCAAAGAGTCCACCAGACGACAATCACAGCAGAGATTTGCAAAAGGCATCGAGCTGCATTGCGGAAGAGCCGCGACCAGCGAACTCCAGCCTGTCCGTCGCTGATGGCATAGCGCTTCATCTGGCGGCACGCAGAATGGAAAGTATTGAGGGGGCTGTAGAGGGCTTTGGCATTGAAGACGAAATCGGGTTGTGTCTGTTGACGCGCTTCGAGGTCGAAAAGTGTATCTTCGCCGACCAGCACCTGCTCAGGAAAACCGCCAATCCGCTGGCATAGCTCCTTCGTGAACGCCATGGAGCGCGCAGTGCAGGACTTAGTGGGCTCGGTGGGTGAGAGGCGGACGGAGAAAAAAGGTGCAGAGGCGACGTCCCACACCGTGTGCCTGGCCGGATTGAGGCAGGTGCCGCCAAGGGCGTATTCAGCATGGCCGGCAGCGATTCGTGCCGTCAGGTTGCGAAGCCAGTCCGGGGCGTAGGTGCAGCCGGCATCGGCACAAGCGATGATGTGGGATTTGGCGGCGTTAATGGCTACATTACGGCCGCGCGAGACGGGGCCTTTGGAGTGCTTAAGACTGCAGGATTCGTCGCGAATGGCAATGAGGCGGGGTTCGCGGCGCGCGGCTTCGACCAGCCACTCCCAGGTGCCGTCGGTTGAGCCGCCGTCAACGATGATGACTTCAGCGGCGGGCGGTTCCTGCGCAAGCAAGCTTTGAACAACCCGGGCGATATCGCCGACCTCGTTGAGCTCAGTGGCGATGATGCTGACGGGCTGCATGGGATGAGTATAGCGAGCGGAGCGACTTGAAGCGCGGTGACGTTGACCCGGGGTGTGGTTTGACGATAGAATCGTAGAGTTTGGCGCTGCGCTCTGAAAAGGGGCGCGCGGGAACGCGCCGGGTTCACCGCCAGGATTGGGCGCGTGTGCGGCCCGCCTTCCGATGCAGTAACAGCCTGTATCCGCCCCACCGCAAAACCGGGGGTTCTTCAAGAAGTTAAAGCGCTGTATTTTTTGGCGGCGCTGGAGGATTTGTTATGTACGCAGTTATTCGCACAGGCGGCAAGCAGTATCGGGTTGCGCCCGGTGATGTGGTGAAAATTGAGAGCGTCGGGTCGAAGGATCAGACGGTCGAGTTCAGCGACGTGCTGGCGGTTTCGGGCGAGCCGGGCACGATTGCCAAGCCTTCGAGCGCAAAGGTGACCGCCGAAGTTTTGGGCGACGGACGCAGCGACAAGATCCTGGTGTTCCACCTGAAGCGGAAGAAGCAGTACAAGAAGCTGCAGGGGCATCGGCAGGGCTTTACCGAGGTTCGCATCAAGGCGATTGAGGCTGACGGAGTGACATTCTCCGCGAGCTAACTCGCTTAAGCTGCCAGCTTGTAGCTGCAAGCTTTTTCGAGTCTGGTCGATTATTCATGATTCCCGCGGTAGGAGAACTAGAGGCTTGCGGCTGGAAGCGGAAAGCTGCATTAAGAAGGGGATGAAGCAATGGCACACAAAAAAGGCGGCGGAAGTTCAACAAACGGGCGCGACAGCAATGCGCAGAGGCTGGGCGTGAAGGCGTTTGCCGGCCAGCTGGTGACGGGCGGATCGATCATCATGCGGCAACGCGGCACCAAAATCAAGCCAGGTACAAATGTAGGCATTGGTTCCGATGACACGCTTTTCGCAAAGGTTTCTGGACGGGTAAAGTTCACCGATCAGGGAAATCGCGGGCGCTATGCTTCGATCGAGCCGGTTGCTTCAGAGTAAGCCGGCGCGCATAAAAAGATCGGGGACAACAAAGGCCATGGCGATTGCCATGGCCTTTCTATTTTTCAGTTTTCTGACTTCTAGACTTCTGACTCGTGACTCTTGAGGTTGCGGTTGAGGACCTTGTCGACAACCTTTTCAACATCGGTGAGGAAGAAGCTGTTGGAGTGCTGAACGGCGACCTGCGTGCCGGTGTGTCCAAGTGCTGAAGCAATCTCATTCCAGCGATAGATGGTTGAATTGGCCGGCATCACGACAGGCTGGTTAGCCGGTTCAGGTGCGGCGCAGTAGGAAGTCCAAACGCCAATCACCAAGAGTATCGCACCCTCATAAACAAACTGCATCGGTTCAACAAGCGAAGTGAGTCGAGAGGCGAGCGTCACATGAATGAAGTCATTGGCGGCCATGAGCCCAAAGCCGAAGGCCAGGCCGAAGGCCAGATCGCGCACCGAAAGCCGCAACGCGTTCATGCAAACACAGAGGAAACCGAGCAGGCAGAGTTCAAGGATGCTGACCGAGCGCATCAGGCCGTACGCAATGTCGGGAATTACCAGGATTCCGCGGTGCGAAAAAGACACCGTCGAGAACGTAACGATGAGAGAAACCAGAGCTGCCCAGCGGAAAACCACTACGCCGAACTTCATGAGTCCGGGCAAAGCAGCCAGCGCCGAACGGAATATCTCAACGCAAACAAAGAACAGGATGACTGCGCTTGCAATATAGCTCGCCCAGAACGTGTAGAAGTAGGAGAGCAGCCACAGCCGCGATGGAACAATGCTGTTGCCGTTGAAGAGCAGGAGCAGCAGTGGAGTAGAAACAACCCGCAGCAGCAGGTAAAGCCCCATGGCCGGGAACTTGCTGTAGAGCTTCCTATGCCAGAAGAGGAATGCGAGGGTAGCAGTGAGCAAAAACTCTACCATACCCATCATTGACATTGCTTGAGCTGAGGACATAGACACCCGTATGCCATTCTGAGAGTTTAATCAGAATAGCGCCAAATGGCGAAAGCCTCAACTGGATTCCACTCAACGATCTTGGCACTTTCGTGCCATTACCTTGGTGGGTTACCTGTTCCGGCTTACTTGGTGGGGTCGGTGTTTGGGCAACCTGGCAGCCCAGGAACGCAGCCCGGAACCGGCATAGTAGCAGTAACTGATTGTTGGCTCTTGATAGCAGGAGCGGTCTTCGGAGTAACAGCGGCAGCGACGCCACCAGCAACGACAAAAGTGAGAGCCAGAATTCGAACAGCGAGTTTCATAGTTAGTAACCCCTGATGAATTGCGTTTTGTTGGAGGATGTCCCCCATACACACAAGGGATCATACCCAAAAGAAGTGGACAAGTACAGAGTTTTCATCAAGATCAACACTTCATAACGGCTTTGATTACTGAGGTCACATCCCCCATAGGTAATCAACTTGAGTAATCAGTTTGCAGTGGAACGCAGGCAGATTGCGCCGACCCCGCGCGTGGTAAAATTGTGTGTAGAGCGACTTCGCGCAAAGCCCACTGATTTCAAGCGTTTAATTCCCAGGAAGCCCACTCGGAATCGACGCCCTAGATCGACAGAACCGGGCTGCAGTGGGTCGAAAAGCACAAGGATTTATGGCAACCGAACCGATTGGCACGATGCCCCCATCCGACGATTCAAGCTACACAGGCGAGAGTATCCGCGTCCTGGAAGGACTGGAGGCAGTCAGGCTGCGCCCCGCCATGTACATTGGCTCGACCGGCGAGCTGGGATTGCATCACCTCGTGTATGAGGTGGTGGACAATTCAGTCGACGAAGCCCTCGCCGGCTTCGCAAAAAAGATCGACGTTGTGATCCATGTCGACAATTCCATCACTGTCATCGATGACGGCCGCGGCATTCCCGTCGACATGAAAACCATGGCGAACGGCGAACAGATGCCGGCGGTGCAGGTTGTCATGACCGTCCTCCACTCGGGCGGAAAGTTCGATTCCAACAGCTACAAAGTTTCCGGTGGCTTGCACGGCGTAGGTGTGAGCTGCGTGAACGCACTCAGCCAGGAACTCAATGTCGAGGTCTGGCGCGACGAGCACACCTGGGAGCAAGACTACGCCTTCGGCGAGCCGACCAGCCCTCTGCGTCAGACCGGAAAAACCAAAAAACGCGGAACCAGA